>JAYUQJ010000261.1:0-10848 GCA_043756825.1 Betaproteobacteria bacterium
TGCCATAGCCCGGGCTATGGCTGCGCTTTGCGTCTAGATCGAGCACGTTTTGTGGCGTTGCTCGGTCACGCTCGAAATCCTCTCAGTCTCTGAGCCCGGCCCACAGCAAAGGAGAAATCAGGATGAGCCAAGGCAATATGCTGGAGGGCAAGGTCGTCGTCGTCACCGGTGCCGGCGGTGGCATAGGCCGCGACATCGCCCTGCAATGCGCCGCGCAGGGCGCGCGGGTGGTGGTCAATGACATCGGCGCGTCGGTGGCCGGCGAGGGCGGCGACACCGGCCCGGCCCAGCGCGTGGCCGCCGAGATCCACGCCGCCGGCGGGAAGGCGGCGGTCAACACCGACAGCGTGGCGGACATGGCCGGCGCCGGCCGCATCGTGCAGACCGCGCTGGACAGCTTTGGTCGCATCGACGCAGTGGTCAACAACGCCGGCATCCTGCGCGACCGCTTTTTCCACAAGATGAGCGTGGACGAGTTCGACGCGGTGATCAAGGTGCATCTGTACGGCGCCTTCCATGTCAGCCGGGCGGCGGCCAACCACTTCAAGGAGCAGGGCAGCGGCGCCTATGTGCACATGACCAGCACCTCGGGGCTGATCGGCAATTTCGGCCAGGCCAACTATGCGGCGGCCAAGCTGGCCATCGCGGCGCTGAGCAAGAGCATCGCGCTGGACATGCAGAAGTTCAATGTGCGCAGCAACTGCATCGCGCCCTTTGCCTGGAGCCGGATGATCGGCAGCATCCCCACCGACACCCCCGAGCAGCAGGCCCGGGTGGCCAAGATCCAGCAGATGACGCCGGCCAAGATCGCGCCGGTGGCGGTCTACCTGGCCAGCGACGCGGCGCACGAGGTGACCGGCCAGATCTTTGCGGTGCGCAACAACGAGATCTTCCTGATGAGCCAGCCCCGGCCCGAACGCAGCGTGCACCGCAGCGAGGGCTGGACCGCCGAGACCGTGGCCAGCCATGCCATGCCGGCGCTGAAGTCGGGCTTCTATGCGCTGGACCGCTCGGGCGACGTGTTCACCTGGGACCCGATCTGAGCAGGCTGCGACGCCGGTTTTCAGGAAATTGATTTAGGAGTAAAGTATTTAGACCTCATCTATTTTGAAGGGTCTCGATCATGCAGGTGCTGCTCCCGCCCGGCTGGCCGCGGCCCAAGGGCTATGCCAATGGCGTGGTGGCGCGTGGCCGCCAGGTCTATATCGCCGGCATGATCGGCTGGGACGCCCAGGGGGTGTTCCAGAGCGACGACTTCGCCGACCAGGCGCGCCAGGCGCTGGCCCACATCGTCGCGGTGCTGCGCGAGGCCGGTGGCCGGCCCGAGCATCTGGTGCGGATCACCTGGTATGTGCTGGACAAGCGCGAGTACCTGGCGGCCGGCAAGGCGGTGGGCCAGGCCTGGCGCGACCTGATCGGCTGCTACAACGCGGCGATGACAGCGGTCGAGGTGCGGGCCCTGATCGAAGACCGTGCCCGGGTGGAGATCGAGGCCACTGCCGTGATCCCCGATTAGGCAGGCCGGGCATGCGTTCTGCCGAACCCGCCGCCGCCACGGCGCACCTGGACCGCTTTGCCCAGGACCGGCTGCCCGCGTCGGCGGCGCAGCCCGAGTTCCTGTTCGACCTGCCGGAGCTGCAGTTCCCGCCGCGCTTGAACTGCGCGCTTGATTTGCTGGCCCGGCCGGTGCGGCAAGACCCGCTGGGCCAGGGATTGCGGCGCTGCCTGATCGCTGCCGACGGCAGCGTCTGGACCTATGCCGACCTGTTGGCCCAGGCCAGCCGCATCGCCCATGTGCTGGTGCAGGACATGGGCCTGGTGCCGGGCAACCGGGTCTTGCTGCGCTCGGCCAATCAGCCCCTGCTGGCCGCCTGCTGGCTGGCGGTGGTGCTGGCCGGCGGCATCGCGGTGGGCACCATGCCGATGCTGCGCGCCTATGAACTGGGCCAGATCATCGACAAGGCCCAGATCAGCCATGCGCTGTGCGACGCGGCGCTGGCCGATGAACTGGCCCTGGCCGGCGCTGCCCGGCCCGGCCTGCGCGAGGTGCGCCATTTCGGCCCGGCGGCAGCGCTGGTCGGCAGCCTGGAGGCACTGGCCGCCGCCCGGCCGGCGCATTTCGACGCGGTGGACACCGCCGCGCAGGACATCGCCTTGCTGGCCTTCACCTCCGGCACCACCGGTGCGCCCAAGGCCACCATGCACAGCCACCGCGATGTGATGGCCGCTTGCGCCTGCTTTGCGCCGCATGTGCTGCGGGCCACGGCGGACGATCTGTTCATCGGCAGCCCGCCGCTGGCCTTCACCTTCGGGCTGGGCGGCCTGCTGCTGTTTCCGCTCAGCCTGGGTGCGGCCTCGGTGCTGCTGGACCGCACCGCGCCGCCCGACCTGCTGGCCGGCGTGCAGCGCTTCGGCGCAACGGTGCTGATCACCGCACCCACGTCCTACCGCGCGCTGGCCGACGCGGCGGGCCAGGCCCGGGTGGCGGCCGTGCAGGGGGGCACGCTGCGCAAATGCGTCAGCGCCGGCGAGGCGCTGCCGGCCGCCACCCGGGCGCTGTGGCGCCAGGCCACCGGCATCGAATTGATCGACGGCATCGGCGCTACCGAGATGCTGCACATCTTCATCTCGGCCGACGAGCAGCAGGCCCGCGAGGGCGCCACCGGGCGGGTGGTGCCGGGCTACCAGGCCTGCGTGGTGGGCGATCAGCTGCAACCCTTGCCGCCCGGCCAGGTGGGCCGGCTGGCAGTCAAGGGCCCCACCGGCTGCCGCTACCTGGACGACCCGCAGCGCCAGGCCGCCTATGTGCAGGGCGGCTGGAACCTGACCGGCGATGCCTACCGCATGGACGCGGACGGCTACTTCTGGTTCGAGGCCCGCACCGACGACCTGATCGTCTCGTCCGGCTACAACATCGCCGGCCCCGAGGTGGAGGATGCACTGCTGCGCCACCCCTGGGTGGCCGAGTGCGCGGTGATCGGCGTGCCCGATCCGCAGCGCGGCCAGATCGTCAAGGCCTTCGTGGTGCTCAAGCCCGATGCCCGCGCCGACGCGGCCTGCGCGCGCTTGCTGCAGGACCATGTCAAGGCCTTGATCGCGCCCTACAAATACCCCCGGGCGGTAGAGTTCCGCAACAGCCTGCCCCGCACGCCCACCGGCAAGCTGCAGCGATTCAGGCTGCGCGACGGCGCCTGAACGCGCGCGCCACGGCCCTGGGGATGCCGCCTCACATCAGCGCCACGCCCTTGATCTGGGCAAACAGCGCGTCGCCGGGCACCAACCCCAGTGCATCGCAGCTGCGCCGGGTGATGCGCGCCAGCAGATGCACCTCGGGCGCGCCGGCCGGCAGCGGCCCGGCGCCGGCCATGGCCAGCCGCAGCAGCACGGTGTGCTGGTCCGCCTGCAGGCCGTCCAGCCGCACCGGCAGCACATTGAGCAGGCTGCTTTGCACCGGTGCCTGGCGCGCCACGCTGACATCGCGCGCCAGCACCCGGGCCCGCACCCGCGCCCCTGTGGCGGCGGCGGTCGCGCCCAGCCACAGGCTGCCGCCGGCAAAGCCGATCTGGGTCAGGCCATAGGCGGCATCCTGGGCCAGCACCTTTGCGTCGATCACCACCCCGGCGTCATCCTGGCGCGCCAAGGGCAGATCGGTGCGCGCCAGCAAGCCGGCCAGCGGCCCGTCGGCCAGCACCTGGCCGGCGCGCAGCAACACCAGGTGGTCGGCCAGTCGCATCACCTCGTCCAGGGCATGGCTGACATACAGCACCGGCAGAGCCAGGGCCTGAGGCAGGCGCTCCAGATAGGGCAGCAACTCGGCCTTGCGCTCGGCGTCCAGCGCGGCCAGGGGTTCGTCCATCAGCAGACAGCGCGGCGCGCTGGCCAGCGCACGGGCGATGGCCACGCGCTGGCGCTCGCCGCCCGACAAAGTGGCCGGCGCTCGTGGCAGCAGCGCAGCCAGGCCCAGCAGGCCGATCAGGCCGTCCAGGTCCAGGGCTGGCGCCGGGGCTGCGCCCCCCGGTGGCTGGCCGCGCTGGCGTCGCCGCAGCGCGAAGTCGAGATTGCCGCGCACGCTGAGGTGGGGGAAGAGCACCGCCTCCTGGATCACATAGCCCACGGCGCGCTGGTGCGGCGCCCGCCAGAGGCCACTGGCGTCGTCTTGCCAGACTTCGCCGGCGATGCTGAGCCGGCCCTGCGCCCGCACCAGGCCCGCCACCGCCCGCAGCAGGGTGGTCTTGCCGCAACCCGAGGGCCCGTAGAGCGCGGTCACGCCCCGGGCCGGCAGCTGCAGGTCTACCGCCAGGCGGAAGCCGGCGCCGTGCTGCACGGCCAGGCGTGCATCGATCATGCGCGCTGTGGCGTCGTCAGGCTGCTGGCGCAGCGCTGGGCCCGGTACATCAGCAGCAGCACCGCCATCGAGAACAGCACCAGGCCGCCCGCCAGGCGGTGAGCCTGGGCCAGCTCCCCGGCCTCCACATGCTCGAACAGCGCCACCGACAGCACCCGGGTCTGGCCCGGGATGTTGCCGCCGATCATCAGCACCACGCCGAACTCGCCCACGGTGTGGGCAAAGCCCAGCACGCTGGCGGTGAGCAGGCCGGGCCGGGCCAGCGGCAGGGCGACATGGAAGAAGCGGTCCCAGGGGCCGGCGCGCAGGGTGGCAGCGGCCTCCAGCGTGGCCTCGCTGATGGCCTCGAAGGCCTGCTGCACCGGCTGCACCACGAAGGGCAGGGAATAGACCACCGATGCCACCAGCAGCCCGCCAAAGGTGAAGGGCAGGCGGCCCAGTCCCAGCGCGTCAGTCAGCTGGCCCACCGGCCCCTGGGGCCCCATCAGCAGCAGCAGGTAGAAACCCAGCACCGTGGGCGGCAGCACCAGGGGCATGGCCACGGCGGCAGCGATCAGCGGCTTGAATGCCGACCGGGTGCGCGCCAGCCACCAGGCCAGCGGGGTGCCCAGCAGCAGCAGCAGGGCGGTGCTCAGCCCGGCCAGGGCCAGGGTCAGGCGCACGGTGGCCCAGTCGGCGGCGGTCAAGGCGTGGCACCCGTGTAGCCGTGGGCCCGGAGCAGGGCCCGGGCGGCCGGGGTCTTGAGGTAGGCCAGCAGGGCCTGTGCCGCCGCCTGGCCCTGGCCTGGCGTGAGCAGCACGGCGTCTTGCAGGATCGGCGGATGCAGGGCCGGCGGCACCTGCCAATGCGAGCCGGGCACGGCCTGGCCCGGCACCACCAGCTGCGACAAGGCGACAAAGCCCAGCTCGGCATTGCCGCTGCGCACGAAGGCATGGGCCTGGGCAATGCTCTCGGCGGTGACCAGGCGTGGCGCAAGCCGGTCGGCCAGCCCGCGGGCCTGCAGCACCGCCATCGCGGCGGCGCCATAGGGGGCCAGCTTGGGGTTGGCGATGGCCAGGTGACGGAAGCCGTTGCCGGCCAGCACCGCGCCCTGCGGGTCGACCAGGCCGGCCTGGCGGCTCCACAGCACCAGTTGACCCACGGCATAGGTGAATCGGGTACCGGGCACGGCCAGGCCAGCAGCCACCAGCCGGGCCGGGGTGGCCTGGTCGGCGGCCAGCAAGACCTGGAAGGGCGCCCCGGCGGCGATCTGGGTGCCCAGCCGGCTGGTCGGCCCGGCCGACACCCGCAACTGGTGGCCGGTGGCCGCCTCGAAGCCGGGCGCCAGCGCGGCCAGCGTGCCGGCGAAGTTGGACGCCACCGCCACCTGGGCGGTGCCGGCCCGCGCCGGCAGGGCCGCGCTGCACAGCACCCACAGGCCGGCCCAGGCCAGCCACCGCAGTGGGCAGCGCGGTGCGACTGCGGTGCCCTGCCATGGCCCACCCGCCACCGACGGGCGGACCATCGGGCCGTCAGCGAGGGCGCTGGAAGCCACCTTCGATCCAGGCAGTGGCGCTGGCGCGGTCCAGCTTGAAGGCCGGCGGCGCGCTCACCCGGGCCAGCAGTTCGCCGCTGCCATCCAGCGCACTCAGCGTGGCGCTGGGCGACTCGTCATCGGGCTGTATGTCCAGTTGCACCTGGTAGCGCTGGCCGGCCAGGTCCACCGTGAGCTGCTTGTGCAGGGTGGCCTGCAGGTGCTGCTCATGCCGCCGGATCACCTCGCTGGCGGTCTTGACCAGGGTGTTGAAGGCGTTGGTGTCCAGCGGCTTGGGATTCTTCTTGTCGCGGCCCATGGTCCAGGGCCCGACCAGCGCGGGCTCGCCCTGGCCGGCCAGGTACATGGCCACGGCCCAGCCTTCGTCGTCCTCGTTCTTGATCACGCGGGCGGTCCAGCCCTTGTCGCGCCACAGGCGAGGCTGATGCAGGCTGTCTTCGGGTGCTTGCAGGGGGATGTCGTCAGGCATGCCGCCAGTCTAGTCTGCCTTCGCCCGGGCGCTGGCGGGGTGCCGCTGCAGCGGTTCGCCGGGCCACCGCCAGGCCGCCCGGCACCGCACCCGCAGGGGCCGGCGCGGTGGTGGCCCAGGCCCAGGGCTGATGCGCGCCAGGGCGGGACCGCCTGAAGAATTCAGCGCAGCCGCTGGTAGGTGACAAAGGCAAAGGCGGGCCGGCCGGGGCCGCCGGCCGGGCGGCCATCGCGCGCGACTTGTTTGAAATCCTGGATGGACCAGGCCGGAAAGAAAGTGTCGCCGGGCAGGTCGGCGTCGATCTCGGTGAGCAGCAATTCATCGGCCCAGGGCAGGGCCTGGGCAAAGAGCTGGGCGCCGCCGATCACGAAGATGCGCCGGGCCGCGTTGGCGGCGGCCGCTGCGCGGGCCAGGGCCAGCCCGGCTGGCAGATCGGCCGCCGCCTGGGCGCCGGCTGCCGCCCAGGCGGGCTGCCGGGTGACGACGATGTTGGCGCGGCCTGGCAGCGGGCGAAAGCGCACGGGCAATGAATCCCAGGTCTTGCGGCCCATCACCACCGGGCAGCCCAGGGTCTGGCGCTTGAACCAGCGCTGGTCTTCGGGATCGTGCCAGACCAGTCCCTTGTCGCTGCCGATGCTGCCGTTGCGTGTCACCGACGCGATCAGGGCCAATGGGGGCGGGGGATACACGGCTGTGTGCGGGCTGCTGGACATGGCGAATCAGCGCCAACGCTCGTAAAGCTCGGCAATGCGAGGCATTGGATTCCAGAACTCCTCTACCGGGCCGGGCGAAGCCAACAAAGCAGCGGCATGGGGCCAGAACAGCAGCAAGGCGGGTCCGAATGCCTGGCGTGCGATAGCTTCGTCCACGGCATTGGATAGCACTGCTTCCGACACCGATTCCAAGAAGTTGAAGACTCGTCGAAGGGAGCCCCGGGGCAGCGACTCGTCTCCCGGATCGAGCACAACACCTGCCCGCAGCAGCGCACGGTCATCGATCAGTGGCGAAGTCTGCCACCTCGCCAGGTAGTGCTGCAATCGGCTGCTTTGGGTCGTCGGTGATGGCGCGGACTTGATGAGCGCCATGGGCTGGGCCGGCGCTGCAGGCGACGGGCTGTCGATTTCGCGCAGCCTGCGTCGGATCTTGTTGCAGGCCGGACCCAGGGCTGCCAGCCGGTTGCCGTCCAAGCGGTTTATCGGGTAGTCAAGCGCTGTCAGACCCAACAAGTCACTGGGCAGGTGAAGATCGTCAACCCCTTTTGGCAAGATGTGCATGCAACGCGGCAGACCGATGGCCCCGATGAACAGGCCCATCTCGAAAACCACATTGTCGCGCGCCACATGTCGGTTGCTGCCGCGCAGGGTCAGGGTGTCGTCCGGGGTGAACACGAAAAGCGCGACCTGATAGGTCGTCAGTCGAGCGAGCAAGTCCTCCAGCACGCTGCGGCTGGGTTCGAAAACACCTTGCTTCCATACCGTGGCGTGGCAGTCGTTTTCAAGTGCCTCCTGGATGTCGTAGGCCACAGGAAGGCCTTCGGTGGACGATGCAATGAACAGGGTTGGCAGAGCAAGTTCACTCACTTCGACACCCGGCCAGAAATATGAGGGTGAAACTGGTAGTTCAGCAATTCGAAGTCGTCGTAGCGATAGTCAAACATCGTGGCCGGTTTGCGTTTGATGCGCAAGTCGGGATAGGGCAAAGGCGCACGGCTGAGCTGCAGCGCTGACTGATCCAGATGATCGTTGTAGATATGGCAGTCCCCACCTGTCCAGATGAAGTCACCCAGATCCAGCTCGCACTGCTGGGCCAGCATCATCGTCAGCAGCGCATAGCTGGCGATGTTGAAGGGCACGCCCAAGAAGATGTCGGCGCTGCGCTGGTAGAGCTGGCAGCTGAGCCTGCCGCGCCCGCCCGGGGCGGTGGCTGGCGCCACGTAGAACTGGAACAGGGCATGGCAGGGCATCAGCGCCATCTGGTCGAGCTCGGCCACGTTCCAGGCGCTGACGATGATGCGCCGGCTGTCGGGGTTGGTCTTGAGCTGCTGCACCACCTGGGCGATCTGGTCGATGTGGCCCCCGCCCGGGGTGGGCCAGCTGCGCCACTGCACGCCGTAGACCGGACCCAGGCTGCCGTCCGGGCGGGCCCATTCGTCCCAGATGGTGCAGCCGTTCTCCTGCAGCCATTGCACATGGCTGTCGCCGCGCAGAAACCACAGCAGCTCGACGATGATGGCCCTGAGGAACACCTTCTTGGTGGTGACCAGCGGAAAGCCGTCGTTCAGGTCGAAGCGCATCTGGTGGCCGAACACGCTGCGCGTGCCAGTGCCGGTGCGGTCGCCCTTGGCCACGCCGTGGTCGTGGACGTGGCGCATGAGGTCTTCGTACTGGCTGCGGATCGGGCGGGTCATGGCGTGGCGATGGAGGTCGAAGCGGGCCGGATTATCTGGCCTGTGTCGGCGGCGCGCTGCCGCGCGGTCAACCGGTCTCGCGCTCCAGGCCGAACTGCATCGCCGCCAGGCGCGCATACAGGCCGCCGCGCGCCACCAGCTCGTCGTGGCTGCCGATGTCGTCGATGCGGCCGGCGTCCATCACCACGATGAGGTCGGCGCGCTGCACGGTGGCCAGGCGGTGGGCGATCACCAGGGTGGTGCGCCCGCTCATCGCCGACTCCAGCGCCAGCTGCACCATCCGCTCGCTCTCGGCGTCGAGCGCACTGGTGGCCTCGTCCAGCAGCAGCAGCGGCGGGTTCTTGAGCATCGCCCGGGCGATGCTGATGCGCTGGCGCTGGCCGCCCGACAGGCGCACGCCGCGCTCGCCCAGAAAGGTGGCGTAGCCGTCGGGCAGGGCCGTGATGAAGTCGTGCGCATAGGCGGCGCGGGCGGCGGCCATCACCTCGGCGTCGGGCGCGCCGGGCTTGCCGTAACGGATGTTCTCGAGCGCGCTGGTGGAGAAGATCGTCGAGTCCTGCGGCACGATGCCGACCCGGTCGCGCAGTGCGGCCAGGGCGGTCTGGCGCACCGGCACGCCATCGACCAGCACCGTGCCGGCGCCGGCGTCGTAGAAGCGCAGCAGCAGCTGGAACACGGTGCTCTTGCCGGCGCCGCTGGGGCCGACCAGGGCCACGGTCTCGCCCGGCGCCACGTCCAGGCTGATGTCGCGCAGCGACGGGTGGGCCGGCCGTGAGGGGTAGTGGAAGGTCACCCCGCGCAGGCTGAGCGACGAGCCCGCAGCGGTGGCCGGCAAGGCCAGCGGCGCCGGCGGATCGACCACTGGGGAGCGCGCCTGCAGCAGCTCCATCAGCCTCTCGGTCGCGCCGGCGGCGCGCAGCAGGTCGCCATAGACCTCGGACAGCACCGCCACGCTGCTGACCAGGATGATCACGAAAACCACCGTCTGGCCCAGGTGGCCGGCGCTGATCTTGCCCGCCGCCACCGCCTGCGTGCCCTGGTACAGGCCCCACAGCAGCGCGCCGAAGGTCGCGGTGATGATGAAGCCCACCAGCATCGCCCGCACCCGGGTGCGCTTGCGGGCGGTGTCGAAGGCGCGCTCGGTGGCCACATTGAAGCGGTCGGCTTCGCGTTGCTGCTGGTTGTAGCTCTGCACCACCGGAATCGCGTTCATCACCTCGGCGGCTATCGCACTGCTGTCGGCCACCCGGTCCTGGCTGGCCCGGCTGAGCTTGCGCACCCGGCGGCCGAAATACAGGCTGGGCAGCACCACCAGCACCAGGATGCCCAGCACCTGGGTCATCACATAGGGATTGGTGATGACCAGCATCAGCATGGCACCCAGGCCCATCACCGCGTTGCGCAGCCCCATGCTCAGCGACGAGCCCACCACCGTCTGCACCAGGGTGGTGTCGGTGGTCAGTCGGCTCAGCACCTCGCCGGTGGCATTGGTCTCGAAGAACTCGGGGCTTTGTTGCACCACATGGGCATAGACGGCATTGCGCAAATCGGCCGTCACCCGCTCGCCCAGCCAGGTCACCGCATAGAAGCGCAGCGCCGAGAAAAGGCCCAACGCCGCGCCCACGCCGAACAGCGCCAGAAAATGGCCCCGCAAGGCCATCAGGCGCTGTTCGGGGTCGGCGGCCACCACGCCCTGGTCGATCAGCGATTTCAGTGCAATCGGGAACACCAGGGTGCTCACCGCCGCCATCACCAGGAACATCAGCGCCAGCGCGATTCGGCCGCGGTAGGGTCTCAAAAAAGGCAGCAGGCCCGACAGGGAGCGTGGCGTGGCCGATGCGGCGCGGTCAACTGGCGGAATCATGGCGCCAGTGTAGGTTGGGCTAGGGGATACCCCTTGGCTGGGCGGCCGTGCCCGCCCTGGCTCCTAGTGCAGTGTTCGATGCTGTGAGCGACTTAAGAAAACCGATGGATTTGCCGCTGTGGCTAGGCGCAAACCGCAGCCTTGCCCAGTGGCTTGGCGAGGTTTTGCAACGCCGCCACAGCGGGAAATCCACGGTTTTATGTTGCGAATAGCGTTGAACACTGCACTA
>JAYUQJ010000262.1:0-10829 GCA_043756825.1 Betaproteobacteria bacterium
CCCGCCTCATCCAGCGTGCGGCCGACGATGTAGCGCGCGCCGTCGATCACCTGCATGCCGAGCGAATCACCGGAGGTGTCGGCGATGGTGTGCGCCGGCAACTGCACAAAGATCACAGGCAGCGCGGTGGCGGGCTGTCCGGCCGGCGGCCGCTTGGCCTGTGCTGGCGACCGCTCGCCGGCCGGCGCCGCCGGGTCGGCCTGGGCCGGCCCGGCCAGCAGGTGCAGCACCCGCGCCCCGTGGGTATGGTCAGGCGGGCCCCAGGCCTGGCCCCGACCCAGCGCCGCATACAGGCTGCGCTCGGCCGCCTCGCCCATCCGGGGGTGGGCCTGAAGCAGTTTCTCGATGCCCTGGCGGCTCAATTCCATGCCATGGCGCGGCACGAAATGGTCGCCGAGCTTGGGATCGGCATGGCGTTGCCAAGGATCGCCGGCGCTGGCCTCGGGGGCCTGGTCCCACAGCCACAGCAGGCGGCTGTGGTGTGACGCATTGCGAAAATCCTGGTGCGCCAGGCAGCAGCCGTCATCGATCACGCCCAGGATATGCAAAGGTTCATCCGGGCGCAGCAGCCGGGCCGGCCGCGGCACCGGCAAATCCGGCGCCGGCCGGCTGCACGGCGCGCCCAGCTGAAAACACTGCAGGCGCCCTTGCGCCACAGCCCGAACCAGCGCGGCGATCAGCGACTCGGGCACGATGCCGGTCTGGATCGCCGACAGCGCGCCGTCCGCCGGGTTGGCCCAGCGGCTGAACAATTCGGCCAAGTCTGGCGCGTCCTGGGCCAGCTGGATCAAGGACTGATCGGCTGGCAGGCTCAGCTCGGCGATCAGTGGCAGCCAGCGCGCTGGCTTGCCCGACGCCTGCCGGACAGGGCCTGCGGGGCCGGCCAGCGGTGCGGCGTGGCGGCTGAAATCGGTGAACAAATCCCAGACGAGGTAGGCGTCCAGGCGCTGGTCCTGGGCCGACAGGCCCTGCGGGAGGACGGGCTCCCTCATCCACAGGGGCTCCACCGGCTTCACGCCACCCACTCCTTCTGGGCCTTCTGCCAGAGCCACGCGAAAGGCGTGTCGGCCGGCGCGGGCTTGGCGGGCGTCGGGCAGGGCAGCAGGTCCAGCAAGGCCCGGCCCAGGGCCTTGCCTGCGCGGCTGTCGGTGGCGAAATGCAGGCCGGCCACCTCGCGGTTCTCGGCCACGCGGTCGGCCAGGCTGTGCAGCATGGTCTGCACCGGCACCTGCCATTCGGCCTGCAGGCCGGGCCGCACCAGGGTTTCGAGCAGCGCCGACACCAGGGCCGCCTGGGTCGCATGGCCGCTGGGGTAGGTGGAAAAGCCCGGGGTGTCGATCATGGGCTGGATGCGTGGCGACAAATGGAAGGGCCGCGGCAGGTTGAACAAGGTCTTGGCCTGTTGAACCGCGAAGGACGCGAACATCACCGCAGCCGCCATCAGCTCTAGCGTGAACGGGGTGCGCTGCGGGCCGAGCGGCAGGATGCCGGCCCAGAAGGCCGGGTTGAAGGACCGCTGCGCAAAGATCTCGGGGGCCCTCTCGGGCCGCTGCCGGTTGAAGCCCTCGACGGCAGGCAACTCGCCGATCAGCGTGGCCAGCTGCACCGCTGGGATGGTGTGCGCCGGCAGGCCGGCCCGCCCGCTGACCTTGACCGAAACCGCCTTGCCCTTGCCCGCCCTGGACACGCGCAAGTCCTGCAGCATGTCCAGCACCACCACCTGGCGCCGGGCATAGGCCGACAAGCTGCCGAGCGGGTCGTCCGGCTTTCTGCGGTGCCAGGCCGCGATCTCGATGGCCGGACCGTGCCAGACCGTGGCGTCGCGCGAGCGCTGGCGCGCCAGCCAGGCAGCGCCGGCCGAGCCGCCCCCCGGCGCGGCCGGACGCCAACCTTCCCAGCCCTCCCAGCCTTCCCAACCCTCCCAACCTTCCCATCCCTCCATGGTCGACATGGTGCTCATAGACCTGCTCCCGCTGTGTTGAACATCGGCTTCACCCAGGTGCCGTTCATCCTGACGGCACCCACTCAGCGCCCCATCGGCAATCCCGCCGCATGCAATGCCTGGGCGAACTCGGCTGCCAGGGGCAGGCCCGAGGCCGGCGAATGGGCCAGGTAGTGGCCCACGGTCAGGTCGGGTTGCAGCATCAGTACCCGACGGACGCTGACCCTGGCCTCGTCCAGGCGGCCGCTCATGGCCAGCGCAATCGCCAGGATGCGGTGGGTCGACAGGTGCGACTGATTCTGCGCCGCAGCCGCGCTGGCCGACTCGATGGCCAGGGGATAGTCGTGTGCGGTCAGCGCTGCGCTGGCCAGGATCGTCAGGTAGAAATGGCTGGCCGGGTCGAGCGGCGACAGGCTCACGGCGCGCTTGGCGCACTGCAGCGCGGTAGCGCCGTCGCCGCGGAAACTGCGGGCATTGCCCTTTTGCAGCCAGGCCAGGGATTCATTCGGGTTGCGTGCCAGGGCCTGGTCGTACAGCCATTCGGCACGGTCCAGGTCTTTCAGGTAGCTGGTGTTGACATTGCCCAGCATGGTCAGGGCCAGCGAAGAATCGGGGTCCAGGTCCAATGCATGGTTGGCATGGTCCAGCGCCAGGCGGCCGTCTGCGTCGCGGTTGTCCGACCAGCCCTGCACCACCCGGAACAGGTGCCAGCGCGCCAGCCAGGCCAGCGGTGCGGCATGGCGCGGAGCGCGCTGGTGCAGGGTCTCGAGGGCGCTGCGTGCCAGTGCAAAGTCGCGCGGCGACAGGCGGTAGAGCAGGTTGATGGCCGCCAGCAGCAGGGTGTGGCTGGCCAGGTCAGGCAGGGCCGTGCCGCGCAGATGCGCCATCTCGCGGGCGTACACCGCTTGCACCACGCCGCTGACCACTTGCTGCACCAGCGCGCTGTCGGGCTGCAGCACGGCCAGCGCCTGGTCGTCCAGCGCCTGGGTCCAGAGCACCTGGCTGCTGGTGGCGTCGGCCAACTCCACCTGCAGGCGCATGCGGCCCGCCGCCACCCAATACCGGCCCGAGACGACAAAGTCGGCCGAGAGGCTGCGTGCGATCTCGGTCACCGGGGTGTCGCGGTCGCGGAAGGGCTGGGTGGACAGGCGCGAGATGACATGCAGGACAGGGCTGCGCGACAGTGCGCCGATCACCTGATCGGCCAGGATGTCGCCCAGACTGATGGGTTCGGTTTGGTGCGAATAAGGCGCAAAGGGGATGATGGCCAGGGTGGGCTTGAGCTGGTTTCCCGGGACGGTCAAGCGCTGGGCAGGCATGCTGGCCACCGAAGGCATCAGATGGAAGTAGCGCTGGGGCGTGTGGCCGTTAGGCCCATCATGCGGGCCCATGTCGCGCAGGTCACCATCGAGTTTGTGTACCAGCCGCTGCGTCACGCCGGCCGTGGCCAGGGTCTGGCCCAAGCGGGCCCGCTGCAACAAATCCTGGCCCGGGGCGTTGCCCACGGCCTCGACCAGCACCGCCTTGAGTTGGGGCGAAGGCGCAAGCGCCGCGCCGGTCTGCCCGCGGGGCAGCAGGCGCTGGGCCAGCGGATGCAGCAGGTGGCTGCAGGCGGCTGCGGCCTGGGCAGAGGCAAAGTCGGCCCGCAGCAGACCCGGCACGCCGGGCAGGTATTCACCGTGATGCTGCTCCACCAGGCGCTGGGCCTGGGCCAGGAAGGCGCTCTCGGCACTCGCCTGCTCGGCCGCGCGTGGGTTGTCAGCAGCGACCCAATCCTGCCGCCACTCGGCCAGCAGGCGCACCGGCCCGGCCGCGCCCAGGCCCTGCATGGCCAGGCTCATCAAGGCATCGTCGGGCAGCGCCGCCGGAACAGGGGCATCAGGCGCGGTCTCGTCCAGCGCAAAGCGGTAACCGAGCGCCGGGATGGTGGCAATCGCATGCGTGCCCAGCACCTTGCGCAAGGCTGAGATCTGCACCGACAGGTTGTTTTCTTCGACCATCAGCCCGGGCCAGGCCAGGTCGAGCAGCTCGGCCTTGCTGACCACCCGGTCGCGCCTGTCCACCAGCGCCAGCAGCACATCGAACGCACGCGCCCCGAGCGGCACACGCTGCCCGTCAACACGCAGTTGGCGCTCACGCGGCCGAAGCTCGAAGGGACCAAAGCGCAAGGAGAGCGTCAAAAGGGGCTCCAGGGCACACCAGGCGCCGGGCAGCAGCGCGACGTGAACAACTAATTTAACCGGGGCGCTGAACTTTAGGAACGTTTAGCAGCGCCAAAGGACGTTTGCACCCTATCGGACGGAAAGTGACTGCACAACCTTCAGGAGGAATTACATGACCGAGATCCAAATGCCCAGCAGCGCTGTGTCGGTGGCCGCATCGGCCGCATCGGCCGCAGCGCGCGCTGGGGCCCTGCATCTGAACCGCCCAGCGCAGCCGGCCGCAATGGACGACGGCGCCGGGCCGGCAGGCCGCGCCGCAAACGACAGCGGCGCCCAGAAATACTGCTTAACGGCAGCCTGCCTGGCTGCGCTGCTGGATGAGCTAGACACCGGCGTGGTGGTGTGCGACCCCCGTGGCCGGGCCCTGCTGGTCAACGAGGCGGCGCGCCGCGAAATGGCCAGCGGCGACCTGCTGCGCCTGGGGCCGGACGGCGAGTTGTGCGTGCCGAGCGGGCCCAGCCAGCTGGCCTTGCAACGCGCGGTGCATGGCGCGGCCTGGGAGCGGCGCCACCAGCTGCTGCCGCTGCGCCACGGCGACAAGGAGCTGATGGTGGGTGTGCAACCGCTGCGTGCCACCTCGGTCAACCAGCCCTGCGCGGTCTTGCTGCTGGGCCGGCGCGGCCTGTGCGCCGACCTGGCGGTGCACCGCCTGGGCGGCCTCTACGACTTGACCGGGGCCGAAAAAGAGGTGCTGACCAGCCTGCTGGCGGGCACCCGGGTGAGCACCCTGGCGCGCCTGCGCGGCGTGGCAGTCTCGACGGTACGCACCCAGGTGGCGGCCCTGCGCTCCAAGTTCGGGGTCAAGCGGGTGGACGACCTGACGCGCCTGGCCGCCGAGTTGCCGCCCATGATGAACGCCCTGCGCAGCCCCTTGAGCCGGGTGGCGGGGGCGGGCAGCAAGCACCTGGCCTGACGCGACGCCGGCCAGCTGCCCCGGTGCGCCGGGGCAGCACGGGGCCCCACCGCCCGCCCCTGCCGCTGGCGGGCTCGGCGCGGCGCAGCGCTCGTACAGTGCGAGACGTGCCGGCGCGGCCGGCCCCAAGCACACTGCATGAGCAAGCTCTACTTCCGCTACGCCGCGATGAACGCCGGCAAGTCCACCGCCCTGCTGCAGGTGGCGCACAACTACGAAGAACGCGGGCTGCGGGTGCTGCTGTTCACCGCCGCCCACGACGACCGGTCAGGGCTGGGCCAGATCGGTTCGCGCCTGGGCCTGGTGAGGCCGGCCGCCACCTTCGGGCCCGACACCGAATTCATGCGCCGCCGTCTGCAGAGCCAGGTCGATGGCGACCTGGCCTGCCTGCTGATCGACGAGGCCCAATTCCTGACGCCGGCCCAGGTGCGCCAGCTGCACCGCATGGCCCATCTGGAGCGCCTGCCCGTGATCTGCTGGGGCCTGCGCAGTGACTTCCAGGGCGAGGCCTTCCCCGGCGCTGCCGCACTGCTGACCCTGGCCGACGATGTGGAGGAGATGAAGACCATCTGCGCCTGCGCCCGCAAGGCCACCATGAACCTGCGCATCGACGCCCAGGGCCACCGGGTTCGGCGCGGCGAGCAGGTGGTGATCGGCGGCAACGAGCGCTACCCCGCGGTCTGCCCCGATTGCTTCTATGCCGACGAGAGCGCGGGCACCGTGGCGCCGGGCTTGTTTGGCTGACGTTACGGCCGCCGCGGCGGCCTCAGCGACTGAGAGGATTTCGAGCGTGACCGAGCAACACCACGAAACGTGCTCGATCTGAACACCAAAGCACAGCCATAGCCCGGGCTGTGGCGAGCATTTGCAACGGCGAGCGGGTGCGTTTTGGGGGCGTGAGCGGGCATGATCGAAAAAACTCTCAGGCCGGCAATGCCAGCCCTTCGGCCTGCGCCACCTGGACCAGCGCGGCCTCCAGCAACGCCCGCGCGGTGCCCGCCACCCGCTGCAATTGGCGGTGCAGAACCGCATCGGCCGGGCTGCTGTGCTGGCACTCGGCGCTGTAGATTTCGAAGGCGCCCAGCTGCAGCACCAGGTCGGCCAGGTGGCGCGGGCATTCACAGGCCACCGGACTGCTTGCGCCGGCCAACTGGGCCAGGCCGGCTTCATCAAAGCGCCGCGGAGGGGGGTCGGCCATCACCGGAGGCAAGCCGGCCGGCACCACGGCGGCGGCCGCAGCCGCACTGGCGTCGGCCGGGCCCGTGGCGTCCAGGCCGGCCAGCAACTCGTCGACCAGGCCGCGCAACTCGGCATCGGCCAGCGGCGCACGGTGCAGGCGGCAGCCGGCGTCGCGCAGGCGCTGCGCGGCTACCTCGGCGCCGAAACCGTAGACCACCAGCACCCGCTGCGCACCCAGACCCGCCTTCAGCGCCAGCAGGCGGTCGGCAGAGGCCGGCTGCAGCGTGGCCATCTCGGCCACCAGAAGATCGGCCCGCAGCGGCCCGCCGGCGGCGTCGGTCTGGCCTGCCTGGAGTGCGGCCTCGGCCGTGGCCAGGTCGGCCCAGGTGCCGCTGCGGCGCAAGGCCAGCGCGCCCAGGCGGCGGGGCAGGCCCAAGCCCAGCAAAGCCAGGCGCGCGGGCTGGGGACGGGTGGCCACCGGCGTGGCCAACGCGGCGCGGGCATCGGCAATTTGCTGCAGCTCGGCATCCGGCAGGCGCGCCACGGTGCCCACCGCATGGCCGAGACCGATCAGCTGACGGATCAACATCAGCCGCTCGACATCCACGCCGGTGTAGAGCCGGTGGCCGCTATCGGTCAGGATCGGGCCTACCACCTGGTAGCGCCGCTCCCAGATGCGCAGGGTTGACACCGGAATGCCCACCATGCGGGCTACCGCCCCGCTGCGGTAACGTGGTTGCTCGCTGGACACTGAAATGAACATGTTTTGCATCGTATTAGTATATTAAACAACGGTTCGGTGTGGGGTTGTATCGGAATTATCCAGGTCATTGGCGCATCATCACGGTCTCAAATCACTCAACCAGGACATCACCATGAACACACGTCGTCAATTCATCCTCACGCTTGTGCCCGCCGGTGTGGCCCTTGGCGCCACCGCGCAGGTGCTGGCACAGGCCGCCAAGCTGGACGAAAACGATCCGGCGGCCAAAGCCATCGGCTACAAACACGATGCGAGCAAGGTCGACGCAGCCAAGTACCCGGCCTTTGCCAAGGGCAAGATCTGCAGCGGCTGCGCGCTCTACCAGGGCCAGCCAAGCGACGCCTGGGCCGGCTGCCCGATCGTGCCCGGCAAGCAGGTCAATGCCAACGGCTGGTGCACCGCCTGGGTCAAGAAGGCCTGATCGTTACGGGGTGGCACAGGCAGCGGCCCGCCGCGGCCGGCTTGTGCCGGTTTGACGCGATCAGCCCCCGGTTGGGGCGCGCAAGGGCGGGCGATTCCTGATTCGGGCAAACGGCCTGCATGCGATAACCCGGCTTGCGCCGGCCATCGGCGCGGTTCACTGCCCAAGCTGGGAGCGCGACATGTTCAAGGTCTACATCCTCTACCCCAACAGCGCCGATGTGCGTTTCGACATGGCCTACTACTGCGAGCGGCACATGCCCATGGTGCAGGCACGCCTGGGCGAGGCCTGCACCGGCTTCACGGTCGAGGCCGGTCTGGCGGGCGGCGCACCGGGTCAGGCGGCGCCCTATGTGGCGGTGGGTGCGCTCTTGGTCAATTCACTCGAGGCTTTCGGCGCGGCCATGGCCCAACATGGCGCCGAGATCATGGGCGACATTCCCAACTACACCGACGCCCAGCCTACCCTGCTGGTCAGCCAGATCAAGGTCGGGTGATCCGGCCTTGGCCGGGTGGGTGGCCGGATCGGCGGTCGCATCGGCGGCAGAATCGAACACTTCGAAGTGAGAGCCTGCGCCCATGTCCTTCAGCCCTGGCAGCCCCACGCCCGCTGGCGCCTTCCCCCGGCCGGCCGGTTTCACTCCCGACGAATGGGCCGCACGTGTGCAGTTGGCGGCCTGCTACCGCATCTTTGACCTGCTCGGCTGGACCGAGCTGATCTACAACCACATCTCGCTGCGGGTGCCCGGCGACGATGGGCATATTCTGCTCAACCCCTTCGGCCTGCACTACAGCGAGGTTTGCGCGTCCAATCTGGTCAAGGTCGATGGGCAGGGCCGCATCGTGGGCGAGTCGGCCTGGCCGATCAACCCGGCCGGCTTCACCTTCCACGGCGCGATCCACGCCAGCCTGCCCGACGCCCATTGCGTGATGCATGTGCACACCACGCCCACCATGGCGGTGTGTTGCCTGGAAGACGGGCTGTCGTTCACCAACTTCTATGCTGCGCAGTTGCATGGCCTGGTGGCGTACCACGATTTCGAGGGCATCACGATGCGTCTGGCCGAAGGCCAGCGCATCCTGGCCAGCGCCCGGATGCCGGCCGAGCCGCCGCCCGACCTGTCCGGTCCCGCCGCAGCGCAGCCGCCGCAGGGGCTTCACACCGTCAGGCCGGTGCTGCTGCTGCGCAACCACGGGCCGGTGACGATAGGTTTCTCGCTGGCCCAGGCCTTCAATCTCATGTGGGTGCTCAACCGCGCCTGCGAGGTGCAGATGGCCAGTGCCGCGATGGGTCGCCTGCGCAGCATCCCCGACCCGGTGCTGGCCGGCTGCGTGCGCGACTCGCTCAACTTCGACCCGCGTTTCGGCGCCGGCCAGGACGCTTTTGACGCGCTGCAGCGCCTGGTCGACCGGCGCGATCCGTCCTACCGCGCCTGAGGTGCATCACTTTTCGGCGGCGGCCTTCATCTTGGCCAGGCCGGCCTCGAAATCCTTGCCGATCAGCGTGTCCATGCTCACGAAGACCTGCATGATCTTCGACACGAACGGCGTCGGCCCGGTCATCACCCAGGTCACGAGGGTTGCGTCGCCTTGCGGCACGAAGCTGAAGTCGGTGGTGTTGTGGCCCTCGAAGGGCCGGATGAAATCCAGCTTGATCGACAGCTTGGCCGGTGCCTGGGCCGCCAGCACCTACATGCGGCCGGCACCCACGTCGCTATTGCCGTCCCACTGGTAGACCGCACCGGTGCCCGCCGGTGCACCGCTGTGGGTGCGCTTCATGGCCGGATCCAGGCCCTCCCAGGGCGACCATTCGGTCCAGCGACGAAAGTCGGCCACCATCGTATACAGCTTGTCGGGGCTGGCCTTGATGCTGGCGCTGCGCGTCACGGTAAAGCTGTCGGGCTGGGTCGCGGCCAAGCCCAGCACGCCCATCACGATCACGGCCAGCACGATCAGGATTTTCTTGAACATGGGGGTCTCCAGGTGGGCAATCCCGCCGCTGGGGTGAATCGGCAAACTGGCGCGCGGCAAAGGCTCAGGCTGCGGGGGTGACGAGGGCCCGGGTCACGGCGCGGCGGATGGCGGCGTCGAGCTGGGCGGGGTCGAGGGGTTTGGCGACCACTTCGTCCATCCCGCCGTCGCGGTAGCTCTGCAGCTGCTCGGACATCACATTGGCGGTCATGGCCAGGATCGGGATGCAGCCGAGCGGCGCCGGCAAGGCGCGGATGGCCAAGGTGGCCGCCAGGCCGTCCATTTCGGGCATCTGGATGTCCATCAGCACCAGATCGTATTGGTTGGCCTGCACCTGGTGCAAGGCCTCCAGGCCGTTGCCGACGATGTCGCTGAAATGGCCAAACTGGTCCAGCAGGGCTTTGATCAACAGCTGGTTCACCGCATTGTCTTCGGCCACCAGGATGCGGACGGCCGCACCGGCCGGCACATCAGCGGCCGGCGGCGGCAGCGGTTGGCCCGCCCCGACCACGCGCAGAGGCAGGGTGCCGTGCGCCAGCGGCAGGTCTACCGTGAAGCGGCTGCCGATGCCGGGTTCGCTCTGCACGCTGACCTGCCCGCCCATCAGATCGACGATGGCACGGGTGATCGCCAAGCCCAGGCCGGTGCCGCCATAACGCCGGGCGGTTCTGCTGTCGGCCTGGCTGAAACGGGTGAACAGGCGCGGCAAGGCCTCGGCCGCGATGCCGATGCCGCTGTCCTGCACACTGAGGGTCAGGCCGATCCGGCCGTCGTCGAGCGGCCGATGGGCCACGTCCACCCGCACCCCGCCCGCCTCGGTGAACTTGAGGGCATTGCCCACCAGGTTGAACAGCACCTGGCGCAGCCGGCTGGGGTCGCCGCTCAGCGCCTGCGGCAGATCGGCGGGCAGGTGCAGGCTCAGGCTCAGGCCGCGGGCCTCGGCCCGCACCGCCAGCAAGGACACCACGTCCTGCAGGGTCTCGCCCACCGCAAAGGGCAGGATCTCCAGCTCCATGCGGCCGGCCTCGATCTTGGACAGGTCGAGGATGTCATTGAGTACCGCCAGCAAGACCTGGCCCGAGCTGCGGATCAGCCTGGCCTGGCGCTGCTGCGTCGGGTTCAAGGGGCCGGCCAGCATCATGCCGATCATGCCCAGCACGCCATTCAGCGGGGTGCGCATCTCATGACTCATGGTGGCCAGGAAACGCGACTTGGCCTCGTTGGCGGCCTCGGCCGCCACCTTGGCCTGGGCCAGTTCGCGCTCGGCCGCTGTGATGTCGTGATAGACGCAGACCACCCCGCCGTCGGACCTGCGCTGCTCCGAGGTGTGCACCACCAGGCCGTTGACCACGTCCTGGGTGAAGCTGCCGCCGCTGGACTGGCGCTGCGCAAGGTGCCTGGCGATCCAGGCCTCGCGCT
>JAYUQJ010000263.1:0-10829 GCA_043756825.1 Betaproteobacteria bacterium
ATTCGTCGGGCTCCACCGGGCGGCCCAAGGGCACGGTGCATTCGCACGCCAACCCCTACTGGACCGCCGAGCTGTACGGCAAGGCGGTGCTGCAGCTGCAGGAACACGATGTCTGCTTCTCGGCCGCCAAGCTCTTCTTTGCCTACGGCCTGGGCAATGCGCTGACCTTCCCGATGAGCGTGGGCGCCACCACCCTGCTGATGCCCGAGCGGCCCACACCCGATGCCACCTTCAGGCGCTGGCTGGGCGGGGTGGGTGGCGTCAAGCCGACGGTGTTCTATGGCGCGCCCACCGCCTTTGCCGGCATGCTGGCCCACCCCGCGCTGCCCGGCCGTGACGACGTGTCGCTGCGCCTGGTGTCGTCGGCCGGCGAGGCCCTGCCAGCCGATCTGGGCGAGCGCTTCAAGGCGCATTTCGGTGTGGACATCGTCGACGGCATCGGATCCACCGAGATGCTGCACGTCTACCTGTCCAACCGGCCGGAGCGGGTGCGCTACGGCAGCACCGGCTGGCCGGTGCCGGGCTACACGATCGAGCTGCGCAGCGAATCCGGCGGCCCGGTGCCCGACGGCGAGCCGGGCGATCTGTTCGTCCACGGCCCGTCAGCCGCGATGATGTACTGGGGCAATCGGGCCAAGACGCGCGAGACATTCCAGGGCGGCTGGACCCAGAGTGGCGACAAGTACGTGCGCAACAGCGACGGCAGCTACACCTGCAGCGGCCGCAGCGACGACATGCTCAAGGTCAGCGGCATCTATGTGTCACCCTTCGAGGTGGAGGCCACCCTGGTGCAGCACCCGGCGGTGCTGGAAGCAGCGGTGATCGGCAAGCAGGACGCCGACGGCCTGACCAAGACCAAGGCCCTGGTGGTGCTGAAGGACGGCGCCAGCGCCACCCCGGCCGAGCTGCAGGCCTTCGTCAAGGACCGGCTGGCGCCCTACAAATACCCGCGCTTCATCGAGTTCCTGCCCGAGCTGCCCAAGACCGCCACCGGCAAGATCCAGCGGTTCAAGCTGCGCGAGCGCGAACACGGCCGCAGCTGAGCGGCTGCCGCGCCCGCGTCCACCCCTGCGCGCCTGGCTTGCCGGCATGGACACCGCCTTCGTCGACATCGGCTGGCGCGGCCGCACGGTGCGCATCGAGCATGTCTGGATCGCGCCCGGGCGCCCCGCCGCGCCGCTGATGGTCTTCCTGCACGAGGGCCTGGGCTCGGCCTCGATGTGGCGTGACTTCCCGGCCCGGCTGTGCCGGGCCCTGGGCTGGCGCGGGCTGGTCTACTCGCGCCCCGGCTACGGCAGCAGCAGCCCGCGTCCGGCCGACGAGCGCTGGGCCCCCGACTTCCTGCACCGCCAGGCCGACGAGGTGCTGCCGGCGCTGCTGGCCGCGCTGGGCGTGAACCCCTTGCGAGACCCGCCCTGGCTGTTGGGTCACAGTGACGGCGGCTCGATCGCGCTGCTGCATGCGGCACACCTACCGCAGCAGGTGGCCGGCGCCATCGTGCTGGCGCCGCACATCCTGGTGGAAGACCTCTCGGTCAGCAACATCGAGGCGGCCCGCCAGGCCTACTTGCACCACGGCCTGCGCCAGCGCCTGGCGCGCCACCATGACGACCCGGATTCGGCGTTCTGGGGCTGGAACCGCATCTGGCTGGACCCGGCTTTCCGCAGCTGGTGCATCGCAGGCGAGATCGGCGCCATCGCCTGCCCGCTGCTGGCCATCCAGGGCCTGGACGACGAGTACGGCACGCTGGCGCAGATCCGCGGCATCCAGGCCAGGCTGCCGCACACCCGCCTGCTGGAACTGCCCGACTGCGGCCACTCGCCCCAGCGCGACCAGGCCGAGGTGGTGATCGCGGCAGTGCTGGCCTTCTGCGCAGACCGCAGCGCGGTGCCCAGCGGCCAGGCCGCGCCGCCGGCCTGAGCCAGGCTGCAAGCGCCAGGCCGCACCCGCCAGGCCGCACCCACCAGACCACACCCACCAGACCGGTCCGGCAAGGTCTTGCGGTACAACCCGCTCTCCACCCCGAAAGGCACCCATGCGTTGTTACTGTGTGATGCACCACGGCCAGGCGCTGCAGGCCCTGGACCGCCCTGTCCCCCAAGCCCAGGGCACCGAAGTGCTGCTCAAGGTACGGGCTGCCGGCCTGTGCCACAGCGACCTGCACCTCTGGGAGGGCCACTATGACCTGGGCGGCGGCAAGAAGCTGAGCCTGGCCGACCGGGGCATCAAGCTGCCACTGACCCTCAGCCACGAGATCGTCGGCGAGGTGGCCGGGTTCGGCGACGGCGCCGCCGCCGTGGCAGGCCTGGGTCGCCAGCCGGTCCTGGTGCACCCGTGGATTGGATGTGGCGGCTGCGCCGCCTGCCGGCGCGACGAGGAGAACCTCTGCACCCAGCCGCAGTTCATGGGCGTGGCGCGGCCCGGTGGCTTTGCCGACTATGTGCTCGTGCCGCACCCCCGCTACCTGGTGCAGATCGACGGCCTGGACGTGGCCGAGGCCGCGCCCCTGGCCTGCGCCGGGGTCACCACCTACAGCGCGCTGCGCAAGTTCGGCCCGCGCCTGCAGAGCGACCCGGTGGTGATCATCGGCGCCGGCGGCTTGGGCCTGATGGCGATCCGCCTGGTCCAGGCGCTGGGAGGTCATGGCGCCATCGCCGTGGACCTCGACCCGGTCAAGCGCCAGGCCGCTCTGGCCGCCGGCGCGCTGGCCGCGATCGACGCCAGTGCGCCCGATGCGGTGCAGCAACTGCTGCAGGCCACCGGCGGCGGCGCCCGCGCGGTGCTCGACCTGGTGGGCGCCACGCCCAGCGTGAGCCTGGCCATCGCCGCCAGCGCACGCGGCGGCCACATCGTCGTCTGCGGCCTGATGGGCGGTGAGCTGACGCTGGCCCTGCCGCTGATCCCGATGCGCCCGCTGACGCTGCAGGGCAGCTATGTGGGCACGCTGGCCGAGCTGCAGGAACTGGTGGCCCTGGTCCAGCGCACCGGCATGAAGAGCATCCCGGTCACCCGCCGCCCGCTGGCGGAGGCCGACCAGGCCCTGCAGGACCTGCGGCAGGGCCGGGTCGTCGGCCGCACCGTCCTGATCCCGTGATCCCCTGATCCCATGATCCCCACCTGGCACTGACCACCCACCCCAAGGACTTCTGCATGTACCCCAGCCTCAGCCTCTACATCGACGGCCAGTTCATCCCGGCCCAGGGCCGCCGTGAACAGCCGGTGTTCAACCCCGCCACCGGCGCGGTGATCGGCCAGCTGCCCCACGCCAGCCGCGAGGATCTCGACCAGGCCCTGGCCGCCGCCGCCCGCGCCTTCGAGACCTGGAAGAAGAGTTCACCCACGGAGCGCAGCAAGGTGCTGCGCAAGGTGGCCGAGCTGGCGCGCGAGCGCGCGCCCGAGATCGGCCGCCATATGACGCTGGACCAGGGCAAACCGCTGGCCGAGAGCACCGGCGAGGTGATGCTGTGCGCCGACCATGCCGAATGGCATGCCGAGGAGTGCCGGCGCATCTACGGCCGGGTGATCCCGGCAAGGCTGGACAGCGTGCGCCAGCTGGTGCTGCGCGAGCCGGTGGGCGTGTGCGCGGCCTTCTCGCCCTGGAACTTCCCCTTCAACCAGGCCATCCGCAAGATTTCAGCCGCCGTGGGCGCGGGCTGCACCATCATCCTCAAGGGCCCCGAAGATGCGCCCAGCGCGGTGCTGGCACTGGCCCGGCTGTTCCACGATGCCGGCCTGCCGCCGGGCGTGCTGAATTTGGTCTGGGGCGTGCCGGCCGAGGTGTCGCAGCACCTGATCAACAGCCCCATCGTGCGCAAGATCAGCTTCACCGGGTCGGTGGCGGTGGGCAAGATGCTGGCGGCGCAGGCGGCGTCGCTGATGAAGCGCAGCACCATGGAACTGGGCGGCCATGCGCCGGTGATCGTCTGCGACGACGCCGACATCGACAACGCGGTCAAACTGATGGTGGCCTTCAAGTTCCGCAATGCCGGCCAGGTCTGCGTATCGCCCACCCGCTTCTATGTGCAGGAGGGCGCCTATGACAAGTTCGTCGCCGCCTTCGTCGACCGTACCCAGGCGCTGAAGGTCGGCGACGGTCTGCAGCAGGGCACCCAGATGGGCCCGTTGGCGCAGCCGCGCCGGGTGGGCGCGGTGGCCGGCTTCATCGACGATGCGGTGGCGCGTGGCGCCAGCGTGCTGGCCGGCGGCGCGCCGATGCCGGGCCAGGGCAACTTTTTTGCGCCCACGGTGATCGTCGATCTGCCCGAAGACAGCCGCCTGATGACCGAGGAGCCTTTCGGCCCGGTGGCTGGCATGGTGCGTTTCAAGACCTTGGACGAAGTGCTCAAACGCGCCAACAGCCTGCCCTTCGGCCTGGCGGCCTATGCCTTCACCGGCTCCAGCCGCAACGCCCAGGCCCTCAGCAGCGGGCTGGAGGCCGGCATGGTGTCGATCAACCACCTGGGCCTGGCGCTGGCCGAAACCCCCTTCGGCGGCATCAAGGACAGCGGCATCGGCAGCGAGGGCGGCAGCGAGACCTTCGACGGCTACCTCAACACCAAGTTCGTGACCCAGTTGAACTGACGCCGGGCCTGGGCCAGCCCGCGCGCTGGCGCGCCGGTGCGCGTCAGCCTGTCAACAGCCGGCCATGGCAAAGTGCTGCGCTGGCCCCTGCGCCCGGCCCGCCGCCGCGCCCGGACCAGCGACAATCGTGCCCTCAACCCGGAGACCCGCCCATGCCGACCCAGCAGCCCACGATCATCTACACCCTCACCGATGAAGCGCCTCTGCTGGCGACCTGCGCCTTCCTGCCCATCATCCGCAGCTTCACCGCACCGGCTGGCATCCAGGTCGACACCAGCGACATTTCGCTGTCGGCGCGGGTGCTGGCCGAGTTCCCGGAATCCCTGTCGGACGAGCAGCGCGTGCCCAATGACCTGGCCGAGCTGGGCCGGCTGACGCTGCGGCCCGAAACCAACATCATCAAGCTGCCCAATATCAGCGCGTCGGTCGGGCAGTTGCAGGTCTGCATCCGTGAACTGCAGGGCAAGGGCTACAAGATCCCCGACTACCCGGACGATCCCAAGACCGAAGAAGAAAAGGCGATCCGGCTGCGCTACTCGCGCTGCACCGGCAGTGCCGTCAACCCGGTGCTGCGCGAAGGCAACTCTGACCGCCGCGCGCCCCGTGCGGTCAAGGAATATGCACGCAAGAACCCGCACAGCATGTCGGAATGGAGCCAGGCCTCGCGCACCCATGTCTCGCACATGCACAGCGGGGATTTCTACCATGGCGAAAAATCACTGACGCTGGACCGGGCGCGCAACGTCAAGATGGAGTTGATCGCCAAGAGCGGCAAGACCACCGTGCTCAAGCCCAAGGTAGCGCTGCTCGACCGCGAGGTGATCGACAGCATGTTCATGAGCAAGAAGGCGCTGCTGGCTTTCTACGAGCAAGAGATCGACGACGCCCGCAAGACCGGCGTGATGTTCTCGCTGCATGTCAAGGCCACGATGATGAAGGTGTCGCACCCCATCGTGTTCGGCCATTGCGTGCGGATCTTCTACCGCGAGGCCTTCGACAAGCATGGCGAGACCTTCAAGGCCCTGGGCATCAATGTCAACAACGGCATGGTCGATCTGTACAACAAGATTGCCACCCTGCCCCAGAGCAAGCAGGACGAGATCAAGCGCGACCTGCATGCCTGCCACGAACACCGGCCCGAACTGGCGATGGTGGATTCGGCCAAGGGCATCACCAACTTCCATTCGCCCAACGACATCATCGTCGACGCGTCGATGCCCGCGATGATCCGCAACGGCGGCAAGATGTATGGCGCCGACGGCAGGCTCAAGGACGTCAAGGCAGTGATGCCCGAGAGCACCTTCGCCCGCATCTACCAGGAGATCATCAACTTCTGCAAATGGCATGGCGCCTTCGACCCCAAGACCATGGGCACGGTGCCCAATGTCGGCCTGATGGCCCAGCAGGCCGAGGAATACGGCTCGCACGACAAGACCTTCGAGATCACCGAAGACGGGGTGGCCAACATCACCGACCTGGACACCGGCGAGGTGCTGCTGAGCCAGGAGGTGGAGACCGGCGATATCTGGCGCATGTGCCAGGTCAAGGACGCCGCGATCCGCGACTGGGTCAAGCTGGCCGTCAACCGGGCGCGCAACTCCGGCATGCCGGTGGTGTTCTGGCTCGATGCCTACCGCCCGCACGAGGCGCAGCTGATCCGCAAGGTGCGCATGTACCTGCATGAACACGACACCACCGGCCTGGACATCCAGATCATGAGCCAGGTGCGCGCCATGCGCTATACGCTGGAGCGTGTAACCCGCGGTCAGGACACCATCAGCGCCACCGGCAACATCCTGCGCGATTACCTGACCGATCTGTTCCCCATCATGGAACTGGGCACCAGCGCCAAGATGCTGTCCATCGTGCCGCTGATGGCCGGCGGCGGCATGTACGAGACCGGCGCCGGCGGATCGGCGCCCAAGCATGTGCAGCAGCTGGTGGAAGAAAACCACCTGCGCTGGGATTCGCTGGGCGAGTTCCTGGCCCTGGCGGTGAGCCTGGAGGATCTGGGCATCAAGACCGGCAATGCCAAGGCCAAGCTGCTGGCCAAGACCCTGGACCAGGCCACCGGCCAGCTGCTGGACAACAACAAGGGCCCCAGCCCCAAGACCGGCCAGCTGGACAACCGCGGCAGCCAGTTCTATCTGGCGATGTACTGGGCCCAGGCCCTGGCCACACAGACCGAGGATGCCCCGCTGGCCGGGCACTTTGCGCCGCTGGCCAAGGCGCTGACCGACGGCGAGGCCACCGTCGTGGCCGAACTGGCGGCAGTGCAGGGCCGGCCGGTGGACATCGGTGGCTATTACCGGGTCGACCCGGACAAGCTCAATGCCGTGATGCGCCCCAGCGCCACTTTCAACGCCATCCTGGCGTCGGCACACGCCTGACCACGAGGCGGCGCATCCACTGGCCGCGCTGCCCGTAGAAACCTACCCCGCAGTTGCGGGGGTATCCCGGCGTGCATTCGTCACAAACAATCAAGGCGGGTTCGTGGTGGCCCCTCCGCAGCAAAGTGGAGGGTTGTCTGGACCAAACACAATAGCGCGAAGGGCAGGGAGCCGCAGGCGGCAACGCCCACCGAGTACGCCGACACCACCAGGAATTGAGATGTTCATGACTTTGACCACCCCCCGGCTGGCGCTGTTGGCCTTGGCAGGCGCTGCAGCAGCCCTGGCGTCAGCCGCAGTTTCCGCGTCGCCGCAGGTCTCCATCGACCTGTTTTCGACCGACCAGGCCACGCTCACCGACAACACGGTCAACAGCAAGGTGCGCTCGTCCCAGATCGGCAGCCTCGCTGACACCACCATTCTGGGGGGATTCCGCGAACTGATCCTGGACTTCAAGAGCAACAGCGGCGTGCCCAGCCGCAACGCCGAGATCGGGGTCTTCAGCGGTGTGCTTGATTTCAGCGTGTCCACCCTGTCCACCGCCACCGCCATCCTGCGCTGGGACGGTGCCGCCCAGACCACGGGCAACGACACCGCAGGCGTGCAAGCGATCAACACCACCGGCCTGCAGACGGCGCCTGGCGTTGGCTTGAACATCGGCAATGCCAGCACCGATTCCTTCGAGTTCCACACCCTGTTCTCGGATGGGGGCTACCGGTTTGTGATCGAGGCCTATACCAACGCCGACCATTGGTCCAAGGTCGAGATCATGTCCCAGGTCCACCGCACCCCGACCCGGTCCCGTATCCCGATGGCAGTGTTTGGCGCCTGCGGCCTGGACGACGGACAGATCAAGGTGACCTGCGCCAATGGCAACAGCTTTGCCCACGCGGTCGATTTCAGCAACCTGGGCGCGCTGCAAACCATCATCGATCCCGACGGTGCCCGGCGATCGCTCGATCTGACTTTCGACCAGGCCACCGCCGTGGTGCCCGAACCCGCCAGCCTGGCCCTCTGGCTGGCCGGCCTGGGCCTGTTGGCCTGGCGACGCGGCGCCCGTCGGCCGGGTCTGGCCGCGCACCGGCGCTGACCCTCGGCAGCCCGGCCGGGCCGCCGCACCGCCGGCCCGGATGTCCTGGCCCGAAACCGACCCACAGCGCCGGGCCGGCACGCCTTGGCGCCTGTCAGCGCCGCCGCCATGCATGGTCGGCGCGGCGGGCCCATCGTCACAGGATGTGCGCTGTGCGCCACCTCGGGCCGATCAGCGACGTGTAGCGTATTTGACTCTGATATTCAGCTGAATTCTGGTGGTTCAGCAGCAATGAACTCATCATGAGTCGTAACGATCTACATTTGGGCCATGTTCGAAACGCCCAGTTACCCAAGCTTGTTCCCGCAGACCCGGCCCTTGCCGGCCGGTGGGCCCCCTGACGCGGGTTGGCGCGGCTCGGCCGGCCCGGCCGCCTTGCAGGATGATGGCCCGGAGCAATGTTCATGAGCCGCGGCACTTTTCGCGGCAACAAGGCCAGTCTGCCCAGCAAACCTTGTGTGGCGTGTGGTCTGCCGATGAGCTGGCGCAAGCGCTGGGCCCGGCATTGGGACGAGGTCAAGTACTGTTCTGAGGCCTGCCGCAAAGCCAAGGCCCCCCATGGTTGAGATGCGCAGTCTGGTGTTGGTGCTGGGTGACCAACTCGACCTGGACGCCGCCGCCTTCGACGGCTTCGATCCCAAGTTCGACGCCGTCTGGATGGCCGAGGTGGCCGAAGATTCGACCCATGTGTGGTCATCCAAGCCACGCATCGCAGTTTTCTTGACAGCCATGCGGCACTTCGCGCTGGCACTGAAGTCAGCCGGGCGGCCATTGCACTACACCCGGCTGGACGCCGCCGCCAACGCCGGCAGCCTGGCGGCCCAACTGCAGGCCGATATCCAGCGCCTGCGCCCGGCCAAGCTGGTGATGACTGCGCCGGGGGATTGGCGCGTGCTGCAGGCCCTCAAGGCATTGGTCGAAGCCTGCAAGGTGCCACTGGAAATCCACGAAGATCGCCATTTCTATTGCAGCGTGCGTGATTTCGCTGCCCACGCCAAGGGCCGCAAGTCCCTGCGCATGGAGTATTTCTACCGCGAGCAACGCCAACGCCACGGCGTGCTGATGCAGGGCGACACTCCGGTCGGCGGCCAGTGGAACTTCGACGCCGACAACCGCGAGGCCTTTGGTGCCGCGGGCCCGGGCCCGGGCACGGTGCCGCCCCGCACCCGCTTCGAACCCGATGCACTGACGCGCGAGGTGATCGCGCTGGTCAACACCCGGTTCGCGGCACACCCCGGCCGGCTCGACAGCTTTGCCTGGCCTGTGACCCGCACCCAGGCGCTGCAGGCGCTGGACGCCTTCATCACCGAGCGCCTGCCCTTGTTCGGTCGCTTCCAGGACGCGATGTGGCCGGGGGACCCATGGCTGTACCACGCCCACCTGGCATCCGCACTCAACCTCAAGCTGCTGAACCCGCGCGAGGTGGTGGCGGCGGCCGAGGCCGCCCACCGCGACGGCCTGGCCCCACTGGCCGGCGTCGAGGGCTTCATCCGGCAGATCCTGGGTTGGCGCGAGTATGCGCGCGGCATCTACTGGACCCAGATGCCGGGCTACCTGACGCGCAATGCCCTGGACGCGCGCCACGACCTGCCCGCCTGGTACTGGACCGGCGCCACCGACATGGCCTGTTTGCGCGACGCGCTGGCGCAGACCCTGGCCCACGGCTACGCCAACCACATCCAGCGCCTGATGGTGACCGGCCTGTACGCGCTGATGTTGGGGGTGGACCCGCAACAGGTACATGCCTGGTACCTGGCGGTCTATGTGGACGCGGTGGAATGGGTTGAATTGCCCAACACCCTGGGCATGAGCCAGTACGCCGACGGCGGTGTGATGGGCAGCAAGCCCTACATCGCCACTGGTAAATACATCCAGCGCATGAGCCCGCACTGCAAGGGCTGCCGATACGACCCCGCGCAGCGCAGTGGCGACAGCGCCTGCCCGTTCACCACGCTGTACTGGGACTTTCTGATGCGCCACGAAAAGATGCTGGCCAAAAACCCGCGCATGGCGCTGCAGGTGAAAAACGTGGTTCGCTTGACGGACGTGCAAAAGCAGGCCGTCCTGGAACGCGCCGCCGCCATCCGTTGTGGTGAGGTGGGCGCCGAGGCCCAGGGCCAGCTCCATGCCTGATGTTTTTGCCCCCACGCTGGCAGCGGCCCAGGCCCGCATCGCCGCGGTGCAGCCAGCCGCCTATGCACGCACGCGCAATGCGCTGGGTGGCGCCGTCAGCTGTTTGTCGCCCTACATCACGCACGGCTTTGTCTCGCTGAGCGACGTGCTGGTGGGCGTGAACGGCAAGCACCCGCTCGACATGCAGCACAAGTTTGTCTTCGAGCTGGGCTGGCGCGCCTATTTTCGCCACGTCTGGCAGCACCAGGGCGACCGCATCCTGTATTCGCTGCGCGACGGCCCGCTGCCCGACAACGTGTACGCCAAGGAGCTGCCAGCCGACATCCGTCAGGCCTGTACCGGCGTGCCGGTGATCGACCAAGCGGTGCGCACGCTCTACGCCACCGGCATGCTGCACAACCACGCCCGCATGTGGTTGGCCAGCTACGTGGTGCATGTGCGCAAGGTGCACTGGCGTGCCGGTGCCGATTGGCTGTACGGCCACCTGCTCGACGGCGACCTCGCCAGCAATCACCTGAGCTGGCAATGGGTGGCCGGCACGTTCAGCCACAAGCCCTACCTGTTCAACGCCGCCAACGTGGCCCGCTACGCGCCCGCGCCGTGGCACAGCCCGGGCAGCGTGATCGACACCTCGT
>JAYUQJ010000264.1:0-3823 GCA_043756825.1 Betaproteobacteria bacterium
CCGCAGCCGACGCCGGCACGGCCGCCCGGGCCGCCACGGCCGCCCGGCGCCACCGCCGCGCGCTCAAGCTGCAGGTGCTGCAGGCCCTGGCCTGGCAGCGTGCCGGTGACCTGCGCAGCGCCACTGCGGCGATGCGCCAGCTCTTGCCGCTGGCCCAGGCCGAGGGCTTCGTGCGGCTGCTGCTCGACGAGGGGCCGGGCATGGCGGCGCTGCTGCGCCGCACCCGCCAGCAATGGCATGACACGCCCGCCGACCGGCCCGACCCGCTGCTCGCCGAACACCTGCTGCACCTGGCCGCGCTGGCCGGCGACGAGCCCTGGCCCGCCGAGACGGATGGTGGCGACAAGGCCGATACCGCCGGCCCGGCTGGCCGCGCCGGACCGGCACCGGCCGAAGCCCTCACGCGCAAGGAAGTCCGCGTGCTGCAGCTGCTGGCCGAGGGCTACAGCAATGGTGCGATGGCCGACAAACTGTTCGTCAGCGACAGCACCGTGCGCACCCACTTGCGCAACATCAACCTCAAGCTGGATGCGCGCAGCCGCACCCAGGCGGTGGCTGTCGCGCGGCGCCTGCGGCTGATCGCCTGAGTTCGGGCCTGGCCCGCGCCCAGGCGCAAGCTCAGGCCGGGGGCAAGGGCCGCAGGTCGAACTCGCGCAGCATCACCGGCTCGATCGAGCCACCGGCCACCCGGCGGCGCACCACCGCGTCGATCTCGGTGGCATGGGCCCGGTAAGTGGCCAAGGGGTCGTCATCGGTGGCTTGCGGCATGAAGCGGTAGTGCAGCGCGGCCTTGCCAACGCTGGCGCCCACCAACTGGTCACCTACCGTGACCCAGAAGCGCACGCAGGCCGAATCGGCATGGAAATAGGACTGCTCGGACATCGGGGCCTTGAGAGAGTAAAGACCCAGCATACGCCGTCGCGCCAACGCGGTCTCTGCGGCGGCCAGCGGGCGGCGCGCGCGACTACTTCCAGGCGAAGCGCGGTTGCTCGAAATGCGCCACCCGGGTGGCCCGGCCGAGCACGCAGACCTCGCGGAACTGGTAGATAAGCGCGGCGGTGGGGGCGGCGATCCAGTTGTCGCCCACCGGCATCTTCAGCACCGGGTGGTCGCTGCCCTCCAGCGCCTCCAGGATCGGCGCGTCGGCGCGCAGGAACTCGGTCACCGGGATGCGGTGGATGCTGGCCACCTCGGCCGGGTTGGGGCGCAGGCTGCGTGCCGCGCCGGCCCACACCACCACCGGGGTGATGGCATAGCCCGAGCGGGTGACGAAGGTGTCGAGCCGGCCCATCACGTCGGCCGGCTGCAACTGCAGGCCCACCTCCTCCTGCAGCTCGCGCAGCGCCGTCTGCTCGGGGGTTTCGCCGGCATCGATGCGCCCGCCCGGCAGGGCCCATTGGCCGGCATGGCCGCGCAGGCTGGCGGCGCGGCGGGTGAGGATCAGCGCGGCTTCGGTGCTCCAGTGGCCGCTGCGCTGCAGGCCCCACAGGCCCGAGCCCGGGCCCTCGTCGGTGATCGCCAGGGCCACCGCCGCGCGCTTGAAGCCGGCCTCGTCGGCGGCCAGCAGGGGCCAGGCCGCCAGCGCCTCGGCCACCTGCTGCTGCAAGGCAGTGTCACGTTGCACGACAGCGGCCGGCAGCATTCATGGCTGGAACACCGGCGCACGCTTTTCCAGGTTGGCGCGCACCGCCTCCAGCTGGTGCGGTGCGCCCATCAAGGCCACCTGCTCCACCGATTCGGCCATCAGGATGGCGGCGGCGCTGTCGTCCAGCGTGCGGCTGGCCAGGTTCATCAAGCGCTTGTCGGCGCGCAGGGCCGACGGGCTGCGCTGCGCCAGGGTCTGGGCCATGGCCCTCGCCTCGGCCAGGGGGTCGGCGCACACGCGGGTGGCCAGGCCCAGCTGCACCGCCTCGTCGCCCAGCACCACCCGGCCGGTGAAACACAGCTCGCGCGCATGGTCGTCGCGCACCAGGCTGCGCATCAACGCCACCCCGGCCATGTCGGGCACCAGGCCCCACTTGATCTCCATCACGCTCATCTTCAGGTCGGCCGTGACCAGCCGGATATCGGCGCCCAGCGCCAGTTGCAAGCCGCCGCCAAAGGCCACGCCGTGCACCGCCGCGATCACCGGCACCGGCACCTCGCGCCAGCCCAGGCCCAGGTACTGCGGCGAATTGGCGATGCCATGGGTGCGCGGCGTCAGGTCGCGCACGCCGCCAGGCTCGCCGGCACCGATCCGGGCCATGCGGCCCATGTCCAGCCCGGCACAGAAGGCCTTGCCCTCGCCGTGCAGCACCACGGCGCGCAGGCCGGGCTCGGCCTTCAGGCGGGTGATGGCGGCGGCCAGTGCGTCGAACATCTCGAAATCGAGGGCGTTCATCTTCTCGGCACGCACCAGGCAGACCTCGGCCACGCCCTGGGGGTCGATCTCGATGCGGACGCGGTCTGCCATGCGGGCTCCTGAAAGTTCAACGGGATTCTTGCAGCGGGCGCCGGCGGGGCCTGTCACCAAAGCGCTCGGATCACGCCTGCTGCAGGCCAGGCGATTTCAGCCCGCCCCTGGGCCACATCGCGCCAGATGCGGGTGACGATGGCGTCGCCCTGGGGCCGACACTGGCCGTGCCGCCTGTTTCTGCATGCCTATCATTGGCCGCATGAGCCCCGCACCCGCAGCCGCAGCATCCAATGACATCAACCGCTTCATCACCCGCTGGCAAGGCAGCACCGCATCCGAGCTGTCCACCGCGCAGAGCTTTGTCATCGAGCTGTGCGATTTGCTGGGCGTGCCGCGCCCGCACCCCACGCCGGAGCAGGACTACATGTTCGAGCGGCCGATCACCTTTGCCCATGGCGACGGCAGCCAGAGCCCGGGCCGGGTGGATTGCTACCGCCGCGGCGCGTTTGTGCTGGAGAGCAAGAAGCTCAAGCCCGGCGCCCTGGCCGGCCAGGGCAAGACCACCAAGGGCTTTGACGATGCGCTGCTGCGTGCCCGCAGCCAGGCCGAGAACTACGCCCGTGCGCTGCCCGCCGCCGAGGGCCGGCCGCCGTTCGTGGTGGTGGTGGACGTGGGCCATGTGATCGAGCTGTATGCCGAGTTCACCCGCTCGGGCAGCACCTACACGCCCTTCCCCGACCCGCGCTCGCACCGCATCCGGCTGGCCGATCTGGCCGATGACGCGATCCGCCAGCGCCTGGCCCTGCTGTGGACCGACCCGCTGGCACTCGACCCAGCCCGCGCCAGCGCCCGCGTCACCCGGCGGGTGGCTGTGCAACTGGCCGAGCTGGCCCAGTCGCTGGAGGCCTCGGGCCACCGTCCGGAGGTGGCCGCCGCCTTTCTCACCCGCTGCCTGTTCTCGATGTTTGCCGAGGACGTGGGCCTGCTGCCGGCCGCTGCCGATGGCGGCGGTGGTTTTGTCGGCCTGCTCAAGACCCACCGCGAGCACCCCGCCGTGCTGCAACGCATGCTGCGCGCGCTGTGGACCGACATGGACCGCGGTGGCTTCAGCCCGGCGCTGGCCCAGGACGTGCTGCGCTTTAACGGCAAGCTGTTCAAGGGTGCGGCGGCCGATGGCTACGCCCTGCTGCTGACCAGCGCGCAGATCGACGGCCTGCTGCAAGCCGCCCAGGCCAACTGGCGCGAGGTGGAGCCCGCCATCTTTGGCACCCTGCTGGAGCGCGCGCTGCACCCCGACGAGCGCCATGCGCTGGGCGCGCACTACACGCCCCGCGCCTATGTGGAAAGGCTGGTGCTGCCCACGGTGGTAGACCCGCTGCGCGCCGACTGGGCCAATGCCCAGGCCGCCGCGCTGCTGCTGGCCAACGA
>JAYUQJ010000265.1:0-3817 GCA_043756825.1 Betaproteobacteria bacterium
TGTCGGTCAGCACCAGCAACCAGATGTCGCGGCCCTCGAAGCTCTTGCCGAGCGAGCGCAACTGCACCAGTTCCGGCCGCGCCGCCGCATAGGCCTGCAGCAGCGTGGTCAGCTCCGCATGGCGGTAAAAGGTATCGAAACGGGGCGTGGGCAGGGCGGCAGTTGGGGGCATGGCATACCGAGAAAATGCAGCGTTTTGTAACAGCCTGAAGTGTCGCAGAGCATTCAGGCCAGCTGCTCCGCGACGCCACCGCCCATCCCCTGGGATTACCCCAGGCCGCCCGACCCCGGTGCTAGACTTCAAAAACGATGGCGCAGGCCGACGGCCCCATTGGTGCAGCCCCATCGCCACCGCCCTGCTGGCGCCGCCCTGGCGCCCCTCTCGCCCGCCCATGCGTCCAGCCCCACGCTTGCCCTTGCCGACCCGCCCGCCTGGGCGCAATTTGCGATGAGGCGGTCCCTGGCCGCCAGCGGGCCGGCAGCGCCGCGACTGTGGCCGCTGTGGTTGGCTTGGTGCGTGTTTGTCGTCTATGGCAGCCTGGTGCCCTTGAACTTCCAGCCCTTGCCCTGGACCGAGGCCCTGCGCCTGTTGACGCAAGCGCCGATGCTGAACCTGGGGGCGGCCCAGCGCGCCGACTGGGTGGCCAACGGGGTGTTGTATTTTCCGGTGGGATTCCTCGGCGCAGCGGTGATGATGGGCCACCACCCAGGTGCCTGGCGCAAGCAACTGGCCCTGGTGGCAGCGCTGGCGCTGGGCATGGCACTGGCGCTGGTGGTCGAATTGGCGCAGACCGCCGTCCCGGGGCGCACGGTGTCGCGCAATGATCTGCTGGCCGAAATACTGGGCTCGGCGCTGGGCGCAGCGGCGGCCTGGGCCGGCACACGGCCCCTGCGCACCTTGCTGGCCGCGCTGCAGGCCGGCGGCACCGCGTTGTGGCGGGTTCTCGGGCCGGCCTATGTGCTGGCCTACCTGGGCTTGGCCTTGTTTCCCTTCGATCTGTTGCTGAGCATCCCGGAGCTGGCGAGGAAGCTGCAGAGGCCGTATGTGGCCTGGTGGATGGTAGGGCCGGACAGCGGTGCGGGCCCGTGGCGCCAGTGGGCCAAGCTGGCGGCCGAGGTGCTGGCGGTGCTGCCGATCGGCCTCTACGGCGCCTTCCTGCAGGCCGGCCGGCCCTCCCTACCGAATCACCGCCTTACCCGGCCGCTTGCGGCATTCGCGGCCGGTCTGGGGCTGGGTCTGGCCATCGAAGTCGCCCAGCTGCTGCTGGTATCGGGGGTCTGCCAGGGCGTTTCAGTGCTGACGCGCGGCCTGGGCTGGGCCGCAGGCGCCGCCCTGATGGGCTGGCGAGCGGTACCGCATGCCGAAACCCTGCGCGCGGCGCTGCGTCGCGCCAGCGCGCCCCTGCTGGCGGCCCATGCCACCCTGCTGGCGCTGAACGCTGGCTGGCCGCAGGCGCCCTGGCTGCCGCTGGACCAGGCCTGGCAACGCCTGCAGGACAATGTGCGTTTCGTGCCGCTGTACTACCACTACTTCAGCAGCGAGTCGCATGCCCTGGTCAGCCTGCTGGTGGTGGCCGCCAGCCATGCGCCCCTTGGGCTGATGGGCTGGGCCTGGCATGTGCAACCGGGCGTCACAGCGGGGTGCGCCGCGCTGCTGGTGGCGGTCAATGAGACCGGCCGCCTGATGGCGGTCGCAACCCGACCCGATCCGTCCAATCTCTTGATCGCCGCCGCCGCCGCCTGGGCGCTGCACCGGCTGGCCTTGATTGCCACCCCGCGCCGGCTGCCGCCGGGCGCGCCCGCATGAGCAGCGTCGCGCCACCCGCGGCCAGCCCAGCCCGGCGGGCCGTGGCGCTGGTGCTGGTCAGCGCCGTGGCGCTGACCACCGCCGCCTGGCTGGCGGGATATCCGGCGGCGCGCCTGCCCCTGGCGGCGCTCTTCCTGGGCGCGGTCGCTGCTGTCGCCTGGCGGCCGGTGCTGCTGCTGGTGCTGGTGCCTGCAGCCCTGCCGGTGCTGGACCTGGCGCCGTGGACCGGCCGCCGCTTCATCGACGAATTCGACCTGCTGCTGCTGTGCCTGGTGGCGGTGGCCTGGGCCCGCCTGCCGCCGGCCCGGGCCCGGGCTGGCGCCGCGCCCGAGGCCTGGGCGCTGACGGCGTTGCTGGCCTTGATGATGATCAGCACGGCCCGGGTGCTGCCCGCCTGGCCCTGGATGGATCTGGCCGACCCCGGCAATCCGCTCAGCCCCTTGAATGCGCTGCGCCTGCTCAAGGGCGCGCTGCAGGCGGTCGCGCTGTGGGCCCTGGCCCGGCGCATGGCGGGCCAGGGGCTGCAGCCTGGCCGGGCCTTCGGCCTGGGCCTGGTGCTGGGCCTGGCCGGCACAGTGGCCGCCGTCATCGCCGAGCGCCTGGCCTTCAGCTACCTGCTGGATTTCGACAGCCCCTACCGCATCGCCGGGCCGTTCTCGGTGATGAGCCTGGGCGGCGCCTATGTCGAATGTTTCCTGGCGGTGGCCACCCCCTTCCTGCTGGCCCGCATGATGGCGCGGCCGTCGGCGCCGCGCTTGCTGGCCGGTGCGCTGCTGCTGGCAGGCACCTCGTACGCCTTGATGGTCACCTACTCGCGCGGCGGGTATGCGGGGATGGCCCTGGGGGTGGGGGTGATGCTGGCCGGCGCCTTGCTGGGACGGCAACGCCAGGTGCAACGCCAAGGCCTGACGGTGGCGCTGGCCATGGCCGGGCTGGCCACCCTCACCGCCTACCCGGTGCTGACCGGTGCCTTTGCCCAAGCCCGGCTCAACACGGTATCGACCGACCTCGGCATCCGTGAGCGGCATTGGGCCGAAAGCCTGCGCTTGCTGGGCACCGATCCCCTGCGCCACGCCCTTGGGGTGGGCTTGGGGCGCTATGCCGAGGCCTTCTTCTGGGCCAGTCCGCAGGGCGAGCAGGCGGGCGGCCACCGCCTGGTGGACGACCCTGCACAGGGCCAGGTGCTGCGTCTGGGGGCCGGCTTTGCGTACTTCGTGGACCAGATCGTGCCGCTGCAGGCCGAGGCCCATTACCGCCTTAGCTACCGCTTGCGGCCTGACGGTCCGGCCAGCGCGCTGCAGGTCGAGCTGTGCCAGAAGTGGCTGGTCTCGTCCGGCCAGTGCACCCGGGGTCGGGCCAAGCCCGCTGCGGTCGCCCCGGCTGGCGCGGTGGCCGGGGTGTGGCAGACGGTCAGCCTGGACATCCGGGCGCCGGCCGCCGGTCCGGGCCGCCTGCCGCGCCCGCTGCGCCTGAGCCTGCACAACGAGGGCGCCGTGCCGGTGGCGGTGGACCAGATTTCGCTGCTGTCCGACGCGGGCGTGGAGATGGTGCGCAACGGCAGCTTCGAGCGCGGCATGGACCACTGGACCTTCACCTCCGACAGCCACTTGTCCTGGCATGCCAAGTCGATGCTGTTGGGCGTCTACGTCGAAAGCGGCCTGCTGGGCGGGTTGGCGATGCTGGCCCTGCTGATGGCCGGGGTGGCGCGCGCCGGTCGCGCCATGCTGGCCGGTCAGGCCGAGGGCATGGCCCTGTTCGCGGCGCTGGCGGTGTTCGGGGTGATCGGCATGGTCGATACCCTGGTGGATGCGCCGCGCTTCCTGCTGCTGTGGCTGCTGTTGTGCCTGATGCCCAGCACCCTGCCGGCCCGCCCCGGGCCGGGGCCTGTCAGCTGAGCGGCTGGCCGGCCGAAAACACCCGCATCTCCCCGGCCCCGAAGGCGGTCCAGGCCTCGCCCTTGGTCAGCGGCTGGGTCGCCACCAGGGCCACCCTGTCCCCCGGGCTGGTCAG
>JAYUQJ010000266.1:0-3810 GCA_043756825.1 Betaproteobacteria bacterium
CGACCGGCTCGCTATGGGTCAGATTGAGCCCGCCCTTGCCGGCCAGCAGGAATTTGCGCCCCACCGAAGGCATGGCGTCGTAGAGTTCGACATGGGCGCCGCCTTGCAACAGGCCCTCGGCGGCCATCAGCCCGGCGGGGCCACCGCCGATCACTGCCACCCAGGGGCGATGGGGGCAAGCCGCAGGGGCTGGCAATATCGGAGGCGTCATCGCACAAGTCTATGCCCCCGGCAGCCTGCCACCGGGTGGCCGCTTACCCGCCACAGACCTTGACACGGCTGCGTCACGCTGCGGCGTGACGCTGGGCACCGGCAGCTGTCCGCAACCGCTGCCCCGGGCTGGCAGACTGCCCGGGGCAGGCAGGCCCTGAACCACCACTGCTTGGGAAGGAATTGGCATGATTCGACTCCACACACTTGGCACCGCGCTTGCGCTGGTCGGCGCCGCGCCATCCATCCTGGCCCAGACCCACTTCAGCAATTTCACCCCCCTGGCCGCCAATGTGGCGGCCGGGTCCTTGCCGGAATCAGCCCCTTTCCAGCTGAGCAGCCCCGATTTCTCGCAACGCAGCATCGCCGACCGCGCTGCGCGGCGGGCCGCCGGCCAGTTTGACTCGGGCAGCTGGGACATGATCGACACCAACCGCAGCGGCCTGGACGCCGGCCGCTACCTGTTCACGGTGTTCGAGACCAGCCAGGCCGGCGTGATCCGCCATGACCGCCAGACCGGCAACACCGTGACCCTGTGGAACGCACCGGCTGCCGCGCCGGCGCTCAACAGCGCGGTGGCCTTCGACGCCTCGCGCTGGACACCCTTCGGCACCTACCTGACGGCCGAGGAATCGTGGGGCGCGCAGCCTCAGATCTACGGCCGCCTGTTCGAGCTGACCAACCCGGTGACGGCCGGCGCAGGCACCGGCACGCTGGTGCATCGCAATGCCGTGGCGCGGGTATCGCACGAGGGCCTGGCCTTCGACAAGAACAACAACCTGTACTACATCGACGAATTCAACGGCGGCAGCCTCTACAAGTACAGCTCGGCCACGCCCACCAACGCTGCCAGCTACTTCAGCGGCGGCGTCAATTCGGTGTTGCGGGTCGGCGACGGCAATACCCCCAACGCCAATGGCAACTTCAGCTGGGTGGCCTTCACCGACAGCACCGGCGCAGGGCTGGCCGGCGCCGTGACCATCACCGACCCGAACGGCATCACCTCGGTCGACGGCCGCGCCAGCGCCAATGTGGCGGCCTTCAAAGGCACCGACTACCAGCGCCCCGAGGACCTGGAGATCCAGACCCTGGCCAACGGCGACCAGATCCTCTACGTGGCCACCACGGGCACCCATGAGGTGTACTCAATCAATCTGCAAACCCATCAAATCCAGACCTTTGTCAGCCGCGCGACGATCAACGCCGCCACCGGCCAGGCCGTGGGCAATGCGCTGTCCAACCCCGACAACCTGGCGATCGACGCCGCCGGCAACATCTACGTCATCGAAGACCAGCCCGGTGGCTCGGCCGACATCTGGTTTGCCACCGATGCCAACCGCGACGGCGTGGCCGAATCGGTCAGCCGCTGGGCGTCCTTGTCCACCGTGGGTGCCGAACCCACCGGTCTGTACTTCGACATCACCAACCCGAACATCGCCTTCGTGAATGTGCAGCATCCCAGCAGTGGGGTTGACCGGATGATCGAGATCAGCGCGGTGCCCGAGCCGGGCAGCCAGGCCATGCTGCTGGGCGGCCTGGCGCTGCTGGGCGGCATCGCCCGACGGCGCGCCGCCCGCTGAGCCTGCGCGGCGCGACCGAGCGACGCGCCAGTGAGCGGGCACAACCGAGAACACCCGGACGGTCAGATCGAAAGGCGCTCGCGCACCCCATCGGCGGCCATGTCGGCGCCGCGACCGCGGGCGCCGACAGGCCCTTCGGCAGTGTGTTTGCCGGCATCTGGACGCTGATCAAAAAGTACCCGCTGCAGACCCTGCGCAGCTCGGCCCTGGGCACGCTGGTGGGCGCCTTGCCGGGCGCCGGCGCCGACATCGCCGCCTGGATGTCGTATGCAGTTAGCAAGCGCTTCTCCAAGCAGCCCGAAAAGTTCGGCACCGGCCACGTCGAAGGCATCATCGAGGCCAGTGCGGCCAACAACTCGGCACTCGGCGGTGCCTGGATCCCGGCGCTGGTCTTCGGTATCCCGGGCGATTCGATCACGGCCATCGCCCTCGGCGTGCTCTACATGAAGAACATGAACCCGGGGCCGATGCTCTTCGTCGAGAACCCGCAGAACATCTACGCGGTGTTCATCGTCTTCGTGCTGGCGCAATTGTTGATGCTGCCGCTCGGCTGGGCCGCGATCAAGGTGGCCAAGCGCATCCTGCGCATCCCCGCCACGGTGCTGATGCCGCTGATACTGCTGTTCTGCATCGTCGGCAGCTTCGCCATCAACAACAGCCTGTTCGGCGTGATCGTGATGCTGGTGGCCGGCGTGCTGGCCTTCTTCATGGAGCGCTGGGGCTTCCCGATCGCCCCGACCATCTTGGGCGTGGTGCTCGGCACCATGCTCGAAGAACACTTTTTCAGCAGCCTGATCAAGGCCGATGGCAACTTCCTGGTCTTCTTCGAGCGCCCGATCGCCGGCACGCTGGGCGTGTTGACGCTGCTCGTCTGGTTCTGGCCGCTGTTGATGCGCATGCTGCGCACGACACTCGGTTCGAAGGCCGCCGCATGAGCTTTGCAAAGGATGCGTTCGCGGGACGCCGCGTGCTCGTCGTCGGCGGCACCAGCGGCATCGGCGCAGGCATTGCGCGGGCCTTTGCCGAGCATGGTGCGGTCGTGCAAGTGACTGGCGCGACCGCGGCAGAGGCGGCGCAGGCGACCGGCCTGGACGCGAGCGTGCTCGATGTGCGCGACGGTGCGGCCGTCGGCGCCCTGATCGGCGGGCTCGAGCGACTCGACGTGCTGGTCAACTGCGCCGGCGTGATCCGTCGCGGTCGCGAGCATGAGCCCGAGGTGTTCGCCGACGTCATCGACATCAACCTCAACGGCACCCAGCGCTGCTGCGCCGCGGCGCGCGTGTTGCTGGCGGCACAACGCGGCTGCATCGTCAACACCGCCTCGATGCTGAGCTTCTTCGGCGGCGGGCTGGTGCCGGGCTATTCGGCCAGCAAGGGCGGTGTGGTGCAGCTGACCAAGTCGCTGGCGATCGCGTATGCCGCCGAGGGCATCCGCGTCAACGCGCTCGCGCCGGGTTGGATCGCCACGCCGCTGACGCAGGCACTGCAGCAGGACGGCGCCCGCAGCGACGCGATCCTGGCGCGCACGCCGCTGGCGCGCTGGGGCACGCCGGCCGATGTGGCGGGCGCGGCCCTGTTCCTGGCCAGCCCGGCCGCGGCCTTCGTCACCGGCGTCGTGCTGCCGGTCGACGGCGGTTACCTGATCACGTGAAGGTTGAGCCGATGATCGTGCAACACGCGGGTATCCAGCCCGAGATCGCTGTCCAGGCAATCCCCGACGACGAACGCGTCTGGGTCCCACAGGCACCGGGCGTGTGGTTTCGCCCGCTGCTGCTCAACACCGTGACCGGCAGCTGGTGCAACCTGCTGCGGGTGCGCAAGTCGGGTGTCCTGAGCCGGCACGTGCATCCGTCGTGGGTCACGGGCTACGTGATCAAGGGCGCCTGGCGCTACCTCGAGCACGACTGGGTCGCCCGGGCCGGCACCTTTGTCTACGAGCCCCCAGGCGAGATCCACACGCTGGTGGTCGACGAGGTCGCCGGCGTCGACGAGATGATCACGCTGTTCAACATCCACGGCG
>JAYUQJ010000267.1:0-3807 GCA_043756825.1 Betaproteobacteria bacterium
CGCGATGAGCACCGCCCAGGTGGTGGCGCTGGATGTGTCGGACATCGCCGGCATGTCGGCGGTGCAGTCGATGGCCTTCACCGGCGCCCACCAGACGGCGATGAGCCAGCAGCAGCGCGACGCCATGGCCGCGGTGTCGCCCATCGTGCTCGATCTGGACGGCAATGGCGTGTCCACGCTGGCCGCCAGCAAGGGGGTCAACTTCGACCTGCTGGGCGACGGCAAGGCCAGCCAGGTGGGCTGGGTGGCCGGCGGTGACGCGCTGCTGGTGCGCGACATCAACCGGGACGGCATGATCAACAACGGCCGCGAGCTGTTCGGCGCCGGCACCCTGCTGGCAGACGGCTCACGGGCGGGTGACGGCTACAGCGCCATGGCGGCGCTGGATCTGAACCACGACCGCAAGCTGACCGCGGCCGACGCCCACTTCGGTGAGTTGAAGCTGTGGCTGGACGCCAACCACGACGGCAAGACCGACATCGGCGAGCTGAAGGGGCTGGTGGACATGGGCATCACCGAACTGGACCTGAACTACATAGTCTCCGACCGCGTAGACAACGGCAACGCGGTGGGCCTGGTCTCGGGTTACACCACGGCGGGTGGCCAGACCCATGAGATGGCGGACGTCTGGTTCACCAGGGCCCACACCAGCCCGGTGCCGCAGATAAACGAGCTGCTAGCGGTTGCCCCGACCGACCTGGTTCCGCCTGCCCATGGCACGGCCGACATCCCGATGCCCGTGGCTGGCAACCAGACCGCGGACACCTTGGCCAGCCTGGACAACCCACAGAAGACCAGCCTGGACGACGACTTGCTGCGCCTGCAGGCACCGCTGTTCTGACCGTGCCAACCGCCGCCGCATTGCTGCGGCGGTCGGTGCCAGGCCTGCCACGTCCCGGCGTGGTGGGCCTTTTACCTGGGCGGGCGACAAAAAAGCCGCGTCGGTGACGCGGCTGGGCAGGTGTCAGGCGCCGCGTGGGCGACGCAGCAGGCCCGGCGTCAACAGCCGTCCAGGGTCATGCCCTGAACCCACTGCAGCATGCGCGCCACACCATCGGCGGCGCACACCTGCGGCGACCAGCCGGTGGCCGCACCGATCTTGCGGATGTCGGCCACGAACAAGCGCTGATCGCTCGCGCGCGCAGGGCCGGCGGTGTGACGCAGCGGCTGGCCGATCAGGCCTTCGAGCAGGCCGAACAGTTCCAACAGCGACAGGCTGTTAGCAATGCCGCCGCCGACGTTGAACGCCTGGCCGGCCACATCACCGATGCGCTCGGCCGTGCCGAAGTACAGCCGCACCATGTCGTCGGCATGCAGCACGTCGCGCACCTGCTTGCCATTACCGGCGATGGTAAACGGCGCACGCTGCCGGCCCTGGCGGGCCAGCGCGGCAGTCTCGGCCGCCATCTGGCAGAACCAGCCGATCCAGCCCTGGTCGCCGGTGGCGAACTGGCGCCCGCCGTACATCGACGAATGTCTGAACACCGCAGTGCGCAGGCCGAAGACGCGGTGGTAGTCGCGCATGTACTGGTCGGCCGCACCCTTGGAGCAGCCGTAGGGCGACTGGAAGTCCAGCGGCGTGCGCTCGTCGAAACCCTCGGGATGATCGACACAGTGGAAGCGCGTGGAGCCGGTCTCGTAGCGGTATTGCTCCAGGTCGCCGTACACCTTGTTGGTCGACGAGTAGATCACCCCCGCGTCCGGTGCATGGCAACGCAGCGCCTCCAGCAGGTTGAAGCTGCCCAGCGCATTGACCTCGAAGTCCGTGCGCGGGTTGTCGATCGAGGTGGTCATCGCCACCTGGCCGGCGACGTGGAACACCATGGTCGGGGCAAAGCGCCGGACCACGCGCTCCAGTTCCTGGGCGTGGCGGGTGTCGCCGTGCACGAACTCGAAGCGGCCCTGGCCGCGCAGCCAGGCCAGGTTGTCGGTCGAGCCCGGGCGGTACAGGTTGTCGTACAAGCACAGGTCGATGCCCCGGGCCAGGGCATGGGCGGCCAGGTTGCTGCCGAGAAAGCCGCAGCCGCCAGTGATCAGAAGCTTCATGGAGGGGTCTCGCTGTCCAGGGTGTGTTGCAGGCCGTCGTGCAGGCCCAGCCGTGGCGTCCAGCCCAGCGCGCGCAGGCGGCCGATGTCGGCCTGGCAATGCATGGCCTCGTTGGCGCGGTAGGGCAAGGCGCCGAATTGCAGCGTGGTGCGTGACGCAGTGAGCCGGTGCACGGTCTCGACGAAGCTGCGCAGCGTCGGTGCCTCACCCGAGCCCAGTTCCAGTTCGTCGGCGTCGTCCAGCTGCGCCTGCACCTGCGGCTGCAGCAGCAGCGCGCAGGCGCGCACCACGTCGTCGACGTGGATGAAATCGCGGCGTTGCGCACCGGCGGTGAGCGCCAGCGTGGGCTGGTGGCTGCGGCAGGCCCGCAGCACCTGGCTGCTGAACTTGCCCGGGTCGTCGCCAGGGCCGTACATGTGCTGCAGCAGCAGGTTCAGGAACCGCGGCCCGCCGGCCCGGGCCAGGCTGCGCCCCCAGGCGGCAAGCTGCGATTTGCTGAGCGCGTAGGCGCTGACATCCGGTGCCAGGGCCGTGCCGAAGTGCACCAGCAGGCCACGCCGGCCGGTGCCGGCCTGCACCGCTTGCAGGCCCTTCAGCAGCAGCAGGCCCAGGCGCAGGTTGGTGTCCAGCAGCTGCAGCGCCGTCTCGCCATGGCGGCCGTAGCAGCACGCGGTGTGCAGCACCACGTCGGGCTGCTGGGCCTGCACGAAGGCGAGGATCTCGCCATCGCTGCGGCAGCGGCTGATTGCCACGCCGGCAGCGACATCGCCCAGCCGCTGCAGCGCCGACGCCGGGCGCAGCAGCAGCGCCACGGCATGGCCGGCGGCCAGCAAGTGGCGGGCCAGTGCGCTGCCGAGGAACCCGCTGCCACCGGTGAGCAGGATTTTCATCGCATGCGACGCGCGCAGGTACCGCGTCAGAAGTTCAGGCCGAAGAACTCTTCCAGCCGGTCGACCATGAAATCCAGCTGGTCGGTGCCCAGGCCCGGGTACACGCCGAGCCAGAAAGTGTTGTGCATCACCACGTCAGTGCGGGTCAGTTCACCGCTGATGCGGTAGTGGCGCCCCTGCATGTAGGGCTGGCGCACCAGGTTGCCGGCGAACAGCAGCCGGGTGCCGATGCGGTGCTGATCCAGGTAGTTCAGCAGGTCGACCCGCTGCACGCCGGCTTCAGGCTTGAGCGTGAGCGGAAAACCGAACCACGACGGTTCGGACCGCGGCGTGGCTTCGGGCAGCAGCATGAAATCGGCGCAACGCTGCAGACGTGCATGCAGGTGCTGGAAGTTGGCCTGGCGGGCAGCCACGAAGTCATCGAGCCGGTCGAGCTGGGCCAGCGCACAGGCCGCCTGCATGTCCGTGATCTTCAAGTTGTAGCCCAGGTGCGAATAGGTGTACTTGTGGTCGTAGCCCGGCGGCAGGCTGCCCAGTTGCTGGCAGAAGCGCTTGCCGCAGGTGTTGTCCTTTCCCGGGCCGCAGTAGCAGTCACGGCCCCAGTCGCGCATCGACTCGGCGATCTTCCTCAGCTCGCTGTTGTTGGTGAAAACCGCCCCGCCCTCGCCCATCGTGATGTGGTGCGCCGGGTAGAAGCTGAGCGTGCCGATGTCGCCAAAGGTGCCCACCCGCTGGTCGCGGTAGGTGGCACCCAATGCGTCGCAGCAGTCTTCCACCAGCCACAGGCCGTGCTTGCGGCACAGCCCGGTGATGACGTCGAGGTTGAAGGGGTTGCCCAGCGTGTGGGCCAGCATGATGGCCCGGGTGCGCG
>JAYUQJ010000268.1:0-10760 GCA_043756825.1 Betaproteobacteria bacterium
CAGGGCCAGGAGGCCCTGGCCTTCGCCAGGCACAAACAGTCCTCAGGACTGTTTGTGTCCGGGCTCAGCCTATATCGAGCACGTTTTGTGGTGTTGCTCAGTCACGCTCGAAATCCTCTCAGTCTCTGAGGCCACGGCCGGCGGCTGCCTGCATGGCCGGCCGGCAACAAAGCGGCCAGCAACAAAGCGGCCAGCGACCAGGCGGGCAGCCGCAAAAACTGCCGGCTGGCAGGGCCGGCTTGCTGGAGATGGCTCACCGCGCCATCGGACCAAGCCCGGCAAGCGCCGCAGCGGGCCCTGCGCCATTGCGCCACCCAGCAAGGGCAGGGCAGCCTCAGCCGTGCCGCGCCAGGGACGCGGGCGCGCGTCCGCGCCGGTGTCCTACAAGCAGTTGCTGGCTTGGCCGACAGAGCCGGGGCCCGCGCCAGCCGACGATGCGGCCATGGACTGCACCGTGCCCGTGATGGGCACAGTTCGTCGACCAGCGGCAGCGCAGGTGGCGACGCGTGCGGTGATCCAAGCCGGGCGATCACACCGCGTCGCCTGATTCCAACCTGGAGTTGCACATGACCCGCTCGACCCGAATCGCCCGCACCACCCCGATGACCCGCTTGACCCGCCTGGCCGCTGCGCTGGTGCTGGTCGGCGCAAACGGCCTGGCCGTGCTGCCGGCACTGCTGCCGGTCGCGGCACAGGCCCAGACCAGCAGCAACGCCGCGATTCCCCGCATCACCGCATTCGACGTGCAGGGCGTTGACCGGGTCGAGGCCGGCACCGACCTGGCGTTCACCCTGTGGGGCACGCCCGGTGCACAGGCCAGCCTGCAGATTGCCGGCACCTCGCGCCCGCTGAACCTGGTCGAGGTGTCGCCGGGCGTCTACCAGGGCACTTACACCGTGTCCCGGCGCGACCGGATCACGCCGGATGCGGCGGTGATCGGCAATCTGCGCCAGGGCAATCGGGTCGGAACGGCTGCACTGGACGAACCGCTGCAACAGGGCTATGTCGTGACGCCGCCGCCGGCGCCCACCGTCGGCCTGCCGCAGATCAAGCGTTTCGAGGTGACCGAGGGCGGCAACCGCCGCAATGGCACGGTGCTCTACCTGCTGGCCGAAGGCAGCCCTGGCGCGCGGGTATCGGCCCGGGTTCCCGGCGCCGAGGCCGGCCGCGTACTGCTGCACGAAGACCAGCCGGGTGTCTACCGCGGCGAGTACCGGGTGCAGGCTGATGACCGGCTGACGCCGCAGACGCCGATGGTGCTGCGCATGCGCCTGGGCGAATACAGCACGACCTCCAGCCTGGACCGGTGGAGCAGCAACAGTTCGACAGCCACCGTCCGGCCGGTGGTGGCAACGCTGTGCACGGATTGCGGCACGGTGCAGGCCATCAACCGCATCGAGGTGGACGGCAACGGCAGCGTGGTCGGCTCCGTCGCTGGCGGCTTGCTTGGCGCGGTGATCGGCAGCCAGTTCGGCGGCGGCAATGGCCGCACGGCCGCCGGCGTGGCTGGCGCAGTCGGCGGCGCCCTGCTCGGCCGTGAGATCGAGAAGAACGCCCGCAAACGCGAGCAGTTCGAGGTTATTTTGCGCATGCGCGACGGTCAACGCCAGACGGTCACCCTCGGCCAGGCCCCGAACGTGAAGGTGGGCGAGCAAGTGCGCGTCGTCGACGGTGCGCTGCAACGCGCCGGCACCTGATGCCTTACCAAACGGAGCACGCCATGTCCCAAATCAGCCAGAACCTCTTCACGGGCCGGCACACCGCCCGCACCCACCGCGGCACACGCATCGCCAGCGCCCTGCTGCTGGCCTGCGGTCTGGTGCTGGTCTCGGCGGCCAGCCAAGCCGCCAAGCCAACGCCCGCGCGAAGCACGATAGACGCGCGCTACGCGGCCGAACGCCAGGCCTGCCTGGACGGACGCACCGGCCAGGACACCGCCACCTGCCTGCGCGAGGCCGCTGCGGCGCGCGACCAGGCCCGCCAGGGCAAGCTGGACAACGGCGAATCCCCCGCCGATCTGATGCGCAACGCCCTGGCCCGCTGCGCACCGGTGGCCGAAGCTGATCGCGGCAATTGCGAGCGACTGGCCCGCGGCGAGGGCCAGTCCAGCGGGTCGGTCGCGGGCGGTGGCGTGATCCGCGAAATCACCACCCGCACGGTAGCGCCCACGCCGCAGGCCACCAAGCCTTGATCCATCGCCTGGTCACGCCCATGATCAGGCGCGCCGCCGACCCCACCCTGCCGGAGATGCCATGGACTGCACCGCACCCTCGATGAACCTGTTGTTCGCCCAGCTCGGGCTGGCCGACGATGAGGATTCGATCCGCGCCTTCATCAAGGCCAACCGGCCCTTGCCGATGACCACCCGGCTGTTCGACGCACCGTTCTGGAACCCGTCGCAGGCGGCGCTGATCCGCGAGAAGCTGCAGGAGGACGGTGAATGGGCGGTGCTGATCGACACCCTCAACGCCCAGCTGCGCAGCCACCCGGTGCCAGCCGACATGCCCCAGGGCACGACCACGCCCTGACGGCAGGCGGCCCTGCGCCAGCGGCAGGCGTGCTGGCGCGACCGGATTGCGCCGCAAAAGCGCCGCTAAAGCGCCGCAAAGGCGCCACCACTTCGCGCCACCACTTCGCGCCACAGCATCGCGCCATCACGGCGCCGCACACACCCCTCAACGCCCGCCGCCGCTGACGCGCCAGATGACATTGCCCACATCGTCGGCCACCAGCAGCGCGCCCTGCAAGTCAACCGCCACACCCACGGGACGACCCTGGGCCTGGCCGGTGGCATCGACAAAGCCGCCCAGCACCGTGCGCGGCAGGCCGCTGGGCCGGCCGTCGACAAAGGGCACGAAAACCACCTCGTAGCCGCTACGCGGCCGGCGGTTCCACGAGCCATGTTCACCGATATACATACCACCCACCAGATCGGGCGGCAGGGTGCTGTGGGCTGACCAGGCCAGCCCGAGCGCCGCCACATGGCCGCCCAGCGCGTAATCGGGCACCCGGGCGCTGGCCAGCAGGTCCGGTCTGGGCGGCGTCACCCGGCTGTCGGCATGCTGGCCGAAATAGCCATACGGCCAGCCATAGAAGGCGCCGGCCTGCACCGAGGTGAGGTAGTCGGGCACCAGGTCATTGCCCAGTTCGTCGCGTTCATTGACCACCGTCCACAGCGTGCGCCCGTCCTCTGACCAGGCCAGGCCGTTGGGGTTGCGCAGGCCGGTGGCGAACAGTGCCTTCTGGCCACTGGCCAGGTCCAGGAGCCAGATCGCGGCCCGGCCGACCTCGGCGTCCAGGCCGTTCTCGGCCACATTGCTGTTGGACCCGACGGTGACATACAGGCTGCGGCCGTCGGGGCTGGCGATCAGGTTCTTGGTCCAGTGGTGATTGATCGGGCCGGCTGGCAGATCGGTCACCTGCTGGGGGGCGCTGCGCGCCGCCAGGTCGCCGGTGGCATAGGGCAGGCGTACCACCGCGTCGGTGTTGGCCACATACAACGTGTCGCCCACCAGCGCCATGCCGAACGGCGAGCGCAGACCGCTGACGAAGACACTGCGCTGGTCGGCCACGCCGTCGCCGTCGCTGTCGCGCAGCAGCGTCAGGCGGTCGGCACTGGGGCCGGCGGCGCCAGCCCGGGCCATCAGCCGCTTGGCGATCCAGCCGCGCAGGCCGCCGCTTGCGCCGGGCCGGTCGGGGGCATTGGTCTCGGCCACCAGCACATCGCCATTGGGCAGCACCAACAGCCAGCGCGGGTGGTCCAGCCCGCGCGCGAAAGCCTGCACCCGGGTGCCGGGCGCGCCGGTGGGCGCGCCACCGTCCGGCCAGCCCCGGGCCGGTGCGATGTTGACCGTGGGCAACCAGGACGGCTCAGGTGCAGGCAGCACCACCTGGGTACCGACCACCGAGACCCTGTCGGGGCGCAGCGGCGGGCTGCAGCCGGCCAGCAACATCAGCGCGGCGGCTGCGGCGGCAAGCGCCGATCGGCCAGGGGCCGGATCGCGGGGGGGCGGGTGTCGGTGCATGGGGGCGGGCCGGGCTGGGGCGCGCGGCCGCGCCGCGCGTGCTGCAAGTGTGCTGGCTGGCACAGCGCCACGCTGTCGGCGGCCATCCGCTGCGGCCGTAGGACAGGCCAGCGCGCCGACGCAGCCGCAGGCGCCCCGAGCCTGCCGTCCTACACGCCGTCGGGCATCGGGCCGACAGCCGGGGCGGCCAACGCGAGTTCGAATCCGTGGGGCTTGCGCCTGGCGGCTTGCGCCTGGCGGCTTGCGCAGGCGCCAGGCCTGCCCAGCGCCTGCTCCAGCGCCTGCCCCAGCGCCTGCCCCAACGCCTGATCTAAGGCCTGTTCTGGCCCTAACCGCACCACGATGACAATGCCCCCGACCACCCTCGACGCCGACTCCCGGTCTGCCGGCCACCCACAGTGGCGTCGAGCGCTGAGCTGGCATGAGACCGTGGCCATGGGCCGGGCCACGCTGGACGCCTGGCTCGACGACCGTGCCCCCAGCATGGGGGCGGCACTGGCCTACTACACGCTGTTCTCGATGGCGCCGCTGCTGCTGATCGCAATCTCGGTGGCAGGGCTGATCTTCGGGCCCGATGCAGCCCGTGGAGAGATTTTTGGCCAGCTCCATGGCCTGGTGGGCATCGCCGGGGCCGCCGCCGTGCAGCAGCTGCTGGAGAGCGTGAACCGCCCGGTGGGCGGTGTGGCCAGCACCCTGCTGGGCCTGGCATTGATGCTGCTGGGCGCCACCACCGTGTTTGCCGAATTGCAGGATGCGCTGGACCGCATCTGGCGCGCACCGGCCCGCCCCCAGGGCGGCCTGTGGTCACTGTTGCGGGCACGGGTGCTGTCCTTCGGGCTGATCCTGGGGCTGGGCTTCCTGCTCATTGTCTCGATGCTGCTGGGGGCTGCGGTGGCGGCGCTGCAGACCTGGTGGTCGGCCTGGCTGGGTAACTGGGAAACCTTGCTGAGCGTGCTCAATGTGCTCAGCGGCTATGTGCTGATGACCCTGATGTTCGCGCTGATCTACAAGCTGATGCCGCGGGTGCGCATCGCCTGGTCGGACGTCTGGGTCGGCGCGGTGGTGACGGCCGGGCTGTTCAGCCTGGGCCGGGCGCTGATCAGCGCCTACCTGGCCGCTGGCGCGCTGGGCTCGGGGTTTGGCGCGGCCGGCGCCCTGGTGGTGGTGCTGGTGTGGGTCTACTACTCGGCGCAGATTTTCTTGCTGGGTGCTGAATTCACCTGGGTGTTTGCCCATCACATGGGCTCGCGTCGCCACCTGGGGCCGCAAGCCGCCCCGGCTGCCGGCCTGCCCGGTGCGGCCAAGCAGGCCGTCACGGCCGACGCGCTGCAGGCCCGCTGAAAGCCGTGCGCGGCGCCGTCCTACAGGCCAAAGGGCGGCAGACCGACGCCCCGAAATCCAAGCCGTTTTTACAGTCGGTGAACGCCTCCCGGCACGCTCGCCTGCAGCTTCAGGGCGCTGAGAAAAGGAAAGTCGTGCTCAAGTGGGCCCTCATCTTTGCCCTGGTCGCCGTGATCGCCGGGTTGTTCGGCTTCAGCAGCGTGGCCGCTGGCGCAGCCGGTGTCGCCAAGCTCCTGTTCGTCGTCTGCCTGGTTGGCTTCATCGTGCTGATCGCCCTCATCGCGCTCGGCGGCGATGCCCACAAACGTTGAACCCGACCGTTTTGCAAGCTTCCTTAAACCACTACCCTGGATTGCCTCATGGCCAAGAAAATGCTCGCTCTCGCACCTGTCGCCCGCAAGAGCGGCCCGCGCCTGACGCTGGACCAAACCGCGCTCGACGCCGCCCGCAAGAACCTGGGCAAGGGTGCAGTCACGCCCGCCTATGGGCCCTGGCGCGATGACATCGTCGATTTGCTCAACGGCTCGCTGGCCACCGAACTGGTGTGCGTGCTGCGCTACAAGCGCCATCACTTCACCGCCCATGGCCTGAGCGCGCCCGCGATCGCCGCCGAGTTCATGAAGCATGCCCAGGAAGAGACGGCCCATGCCGATCTGATCGCCGAGCGCATCGTGCAACTGGGGGGCGATCCCGATTTTTCGCCCGAAACCCTGCTGGCGCGCAGCCATGCCGACTACGACAGCTCGACCGAACTGAAAGCCATGATCCGCGCCAATCTGGTGGCCGAGCGGGTGGCGGTGGAGAGCTACCGTCAAATGATCTCGCTGATCGGTGACAAGGACCCCACCACCCGGCGCATGCTAGAGACCATCCTCAGCGACGAGGAAGAGCATGCCGACGAGCTTAAGGACATGCTGGAGGAATGAGCCCGCCAGGCGCCGCCCCCGGGTGGCGCCTGTCCTGTCCCCGCATCGCAACCGCATCGCAACCGCAACCGCAATCGCCACCGCAACCCCCAGTCCGGCCCAGCCCATGCCCTGCACCGACCCCCCGCACCCCCGGCCCCCCTGGCAGGCGACCGACCAGTTGAGCCAGCGCAATGCCGCCGATGACGGCGCTGAACATTGGGGCTACGAGGCCGCCATGCCTTATCTGCTGGTGCCCGCTGCGGTGGCCGGCGATGAGGGTACTGCAGCCGGGCCGACCGGCCTGCGCTCGTGAACGCACGCGGGGCCAGACGCTGCCTGCGCCCTGCGGGCAGCCTGGCACTGGTGCTGGCCCTGGGCGCCTGCGCCACGCTGCAGCCGGCCTTGCGCGCTCAAACGCCAGCGCCGATACGCCAGGCCGAAACCGCTCGTGGCGCTGCCGCTGCTGTGAACGTGCAAGGCCGGCGCGGCAGCCTGGACGCCGAGGCCCGGGTGCGCCTGCTCACTCGCCTGGGTGCCCAGGGCAATGCCAGCGCCTTGCAACGCCACCTGCTGGCCATGGGCCGCTACGGCGAGGTCGAACTGCTGGCCGACAACGAAGCCAACTTGCTGATCGATGGCCCGGCCACCTTTGCCGCGATGTTCGCGGCGATCGAACAGGCACGCCACAGCGTGCTGCTGCAAAGTTACATCATCGAAGACAGCGCGATCGCGCAGCGCCTGGCCGGATTGCTGGCCCGCAAGCGCGCCCAGGGCGTGCAGGTGCGGGTGCTCTACGACGCCGTCGGATCGATCGGCACCCCGGCCAGCTATTTCGAACAATTGCGTGCGGCCGGCATCTCAACCTGCGCGCTCAACCCGGTCAACCCGCTGACCCGTCCCGGCTACTGGGAGATCACCCAGCGCGACCACCGCAAGATCCTGAGCACCGACCGCAGCACCGCCTTCACCGGCGGCATCAATATCAGCGCGGTCTACAGCGTCGGTTCTTTCAAACGGCGGCCGTTGCTCGGCGAACAAGTCAAGGACAGCGGCTGGCGCGACACCCAGTTGCGCCTGCGCGGGCCCGCCGCCGCAGCGCTGGACGACATGGTGCGCCAGACCTGGCAGGAACAGGGCTGCGAGGGCGACCTGCCGGCTCTGCCGACGGCCCAGCCGGCAGGCCGCGCCGGCAGCCAGGTGGTGCGCATCGTGACGGCCCGGCCCGACGCCAGCTACAGCCAGATCTACGCCCTGCTGCTCAGCGCCATCGATGCGTCTGAACGCAGCGTCTACCTGACCATGGCCTATTTCGCGCCCGGCAAGGAGATGGTCGACGCCTTGTGCGACGCAGCCCGCCGCGGCGTGGACGTGAAGCTGGTGCTGCCATCGGTCAGCGATTTCACACCGGTGCTGCATGCCGGCCGAAGCCACTACCAACGCATGCTGGCGGCCGGCGTGCAGCTGCACGAGCTGAAGGACGCGGTGCTGCATGCCAAGTCGGCGGTGATCGACGGCGTGGTCTCGACGGTAGGCAGCAGCAATATGGACTGGCGCAGTTTTTCCGGCAATGCCGAGGTCAATGCGGTGGTGCTGGGCGAGGACTTCGGCGACGCGATGGTGCGGATGTTCCGCCAGGACCTGGCGGCCTCCAAGACGATCACGCCGCAGGCCTGGGCCGATCGGCCGGTGCTGCAGCGCGCCAAGGAAACCCTGGCAAGTTGGGTCGAGCGCCTGCTCTGATCTCGCGCACCCCGGTCCACGCCTGCCTGCGCTGCTGTCCTACAGGCGGCACCGCGCTTTTCCGATGCCGCCGGCACGACCTGCTGCCTAGACTGGCTTCATCGGGATTCCGGGTTCAAACAGATCCGGCCCGACGCAAGCTGCCGGTCCCCGGCACACCCCGCCAACGCCCATGCCCCGGCCTGCCAGGCCGAACCGGGCACACGCTACAAGACCCAGGAGTCCACCATGTTTGCACGCACCACCCTTATCGCCATCGTCACCGCAGTTGCCGCACTCAGCGTGCTGCCCGGCTGCGCCGTCACCCGCGGCCAGTCCACGGTCGGCGAGTACATCGACGACACCGCAATCACCACCGCAGTCAAGGCGCGCTTCATCGAGGAGCCCAAGGTCGATGCCTCGTCGATCAGCGTCGAGACCCTGGAGGGCACCGTGATGCTGTCGGGCTTTGCCAAGAACTCGAACGAGAAGAACATGGCCGAGAACATCGCCCGTGGCGTCAAGGGCGTGAAGATGGTCAAGAACCAGATCATCGTGCGCACCTGATTCTTGCCGCTGCACCCGGCCCGGGCCGCCTTTTGGTGGGCCGCCTGGCCTGGGTGCTGCGGCGTTCGCGCCGCATGCAGGCGCTACTGGATCAGCCCGTTCTTCAGGGCGTAGTAGGTCAGGTCGCTGTTGGAGGCGAGCTTCATTTTCTCCATCACCCGCGTCCGGTAGGTGCTGACGGTCTTGACCGACAGGGCCATGCTGTCGGCCATGTGGCTGATGGTTTCGCCCTTGGCCAGGCGCAGGAAGACCTGGAATTCGCGCTCTGACAGCTGCTCATGCAGTGGCTTGTCCGACTGGCCGCCCAGGCCGTCGGCCAGCAACTCGGCCACCGCCGGCGTGATGTACTTGCGGCCCCGAAAAACGGTACGGATCGCCTTGACGATCTCCTCCGGGTCGCATTCCTTGTTCAGATAGCCACTGGCACCCTGACGCAACAAGGTGGTCGCATAGTGGGCCTCCGGGAAACCGCTGAGGATCAACACCGGCAGGTTGGGTTCGCGGGCCTTGATGGCGGCCAAGGCATCCACGCCGCTCTGGTCGGGCATCGACAGATCCATCACCACCACGTCCACGTCGCCGCGGCGCACCAGATCGAGCGCCTCGCGCCCTGTGCTGGCCTCGCCGGTGACGCGCAGATCGACCTGATCACTGAAAAATTGGCGCAGGCCGGCGCGCACGATGGCGTGGTCATCAACGATCACAACTCGAATCACGGTGGTCTGCCTCCTTCGCCTGGGACTGTCGAAGTGTAGACCGCAGGTGCCGCCCGCGCTGTAGGCCTGCACCTACAGGCGTGCCCCGCGCAGACCGACAGGCGCTTGCGGTACTGGCCGGTGCACGGCGCGAAACGCGCTGCCTACAGTCAAGCCATCGCAGCAATCAAGCTGCGACAACACCTGGATGGCCAAGCCGTCCCTTCTCCAGGAGCCCCCAAATGCTGCATTACGCCGTCGTCTTTTTCGTCATCGCCTTGATCGCCGCCGTATTCGGCTTTGGCGGCATCGCTGCCGGCGCGGTCGGCATCGCCAAGGTCCTGTTCTTCGTCTTCGTGATCATGGCCATCGTGACCTTCCTGATCAGCCTGCTCAAGCGCGGCTGACAAATCCGGCCAGGTTCGCAGCGCATTCCGCGTTTTTCAGTTTAACCACCGACCCCCCCCAAAAGGAGCCACCCATGAACGACATCACCACTTCCGATACCGTTGCCCGCATCGACGCCCTGACCGACCGCGCTGGCAACCGTGCCGACGACGCACTGGCGGCCACCCGCCGCGCCGCCAATGGCGCGATCGACAAGCTGCAGGACAACGTCGACCACCTGCGCCATGACGCGCATGGCGCGCTCAGCCGGGCCGCCGCCCAGGTTGACGATCTCACCCGTCGCGGCATCGAGCGTGCCCGCCAGGCCAGCGCCGATCTGCGCCTGCAGGCCGAGCGCGGCAGTGAACGCACGGTCAGCTACATCAAGGACCAGCCGGTCAAATCGGTGTTGATCGCCGCCGCCACGGGTGCAGCCCTGGCCGCCCTGATCGGCATGCTGGCGCGCAGCCGCAGCGACCTGCGCTGAAACCGCCTGCACCCTGACCGCCTTCAGGCCCTAACGCCATGTTCCACCCCTTGATCAAGCTGTTGGCGGCCAAGCCACACCTGCTGGCCCACCATGCCGGCGCCTACGCCGAACTGGCGGCCTTGCAGGCCGGCGAGGCCTTGCGCCTGTTGCGCCAGCGCACGCTGATGGCCAGTTGCGCAGCCGCTGCAGGGCTGCTGGGTGCGGGGCTGGTTGGGGTGGCGCTGCTGCTGCTGGCGGTGGTGCCAATGGCGCAGATGCCGGCGCCGTGGCTGCTGGCGGCTGCGCCCCTGCTGCCGCTGGCATTGGCCGCTGTGCTGTGGCAACGCCTGCACAGCAAGCCACTGGTACTGCCCTTCGAGGACTTGCACGCTCAATGGGCGGCGGACGCCCAGTTGCTGGCTGAAGCGGGGGCCGCATGACCCATCCCGCGCAGGACCTGCCGATCTCGCCAGCGCAGCGCTTGCAAGCCGTTCTTGCCCGCCTGGCGCTGTCGCGCAGCGCGATACGCCAGCAGCTGCTGCCTACCCCGGAGGCCCCCCGTGCCGACCCGGCGGATGGGGCGGCCCGCAGCGCGCCACTGCGCCGGCTGTGGCAGTCGCTGGGCCGCTTCAGCCGGCGCTGGCCGGTG
>JAYUQJ010000269.1:0-3807 GCA_043756825.1 Betaproteobacteria bacterium
CTGGGCGACGACCCCGATTGCGGCCGCTGTCACCGGCCCCTGCTGACGGGCGCCCCGATCGAGCTGGACGACCGCAACTTCGACGCCTTCGTGCGCCAGACCACGCTGCCGGTGCTGGTGGACTTCTGGGCGCCCTGGTGCGGCCCCTGCCGCCAGATGGCACCGGCCTTCGAGGCCGCCGCGCGCCAGCTCAAGGGCCGGGCGCTGCTGGTCAAGGTCAACAGCGACACCAGCCCCGAGGCGTCGGCCCGCTTTGCGATCCGCAGCATCCCGACGCTGGTGCGGCTGCAGGGCGGCATCGAACAGCGGCGCCAGGCCGGCGCCTTGCCGGCAGCGCAGATCGTGGCGCTGGCAGGCTGACGTCGCCCGCTGGGCCGGGCGACCGTGCCCGGGCGCTCAGCGGTGGCTGTCGAACCAGACCCGCAGCTGGCGCAACAGCGGCAACGCGGTCTTCAGCGTCTTGAGCGGGATATCCCGGTTCAGGTCGGCCAGGCCCTCGGCCAGCCCAGCCAGTGCCTGCTGCCGCGCAACGCGGCCGGCATCGGTCAGACCCACCAGCTTGCCGCGCCCATCGGCCGGGTCGGCTTGCACCTCCACCAGGCCCAAGGCGGCCAGGCGCGCCACGGTGTTGGTCATCGCGCCCTTGGTCACCTGCATGGCGTTGGCCAACTGCACCAGCGAGCGCGGCCCTCCCAGCCGCGTGAAGTGGTTCAGCACCACGAACTGCGACATGTTCAAGCCCGGGCCCAGCAGGCGGGCGGCCCGGTGCTGCGCCAACTGGTTGATGATGCCGACCTCGTTGATCACCTGGAAGGCAATCGGGTCGGCCGCGTCGCTGGTGTCTGGTGCGGCAGCGCGGGGGGGGGCGGCGGTCTTGGCGGCAGGCTTGGGCCGCGCGGGGGGCATCATGCCCTCAATTGTCGGTCCAATCCGCGCCGCGGGGCTGGCTTGGCGGCGGCCACGCCGGCCGGCAGATGGCCCAGGCGGGCCAGCATCTGCACGGTAAAGCGCGGCGCCGGCGCGCCGAGCAATGGGTGGATGGCCTGGTAGGGCGCGGCCACTTCGGCATATTCCTGCAGGCATTGCTGGTTCGGGTGCAGCGCCAGACCACTGGCGCTGGCCGCCAGGTTGACGCGGGCGTAGGCGCGGCCAGCGGCGATCTGCTGCTCGCGCTGATTGCCCTCGGTGACCAGCCACAGATAGGCCGGCGTGCTGGCAGTGACCGTGTCGAAGTCGCGCAGCTGGCCCTGGGTGGCCGACGAGTCGGACGCCGGGAAGCGGCTGCGGTCGAGCAGGCCGGTCTTGGCCAGGCCCACCAGCAGCGGGCTGGTCAGGCTGATGCCGTCGCGGTGCTGGTCGATCTCGGCACTGCCCAGGCGCAACACCCGCATCGATTCCATCATCGGCGCCTCGGTCGTCAACTCCAGCCGCCAGGCCTGGCGAGCGATCGCGCGGATCGCGTCGCGCTGCGCCGCCTGGCCCGGGCCGGCCACGCCCAGCCGCACCGGCTGGGTGTCGGCGGCGGCTTGCAGGGCTTGCAGCTCGGCCGGTGTGGGCGCACCGGCCGGGTCGTAGGCGCGCCGGTCAGTGCGGCGGTGCAGCACCTGGCTGAACAACGGGTCGCGCGGGATGGCGGCATCGGGCAGCAGCCGCACCCGGGCAAACCGGCGCTCGTCCAGACCTTGCCCGGGCAGGCCGTCGGGGAACAGCGCCAGGTCGGCGCGGTGGCCGCGCTCAGCGGCGGCCTGGCTCAACAACTCCAGAAAGGCGCCAGCGCCCATCAGGATCTGGCGGCCGAAGGGGTCGGTGGACGGCAACAGGCGTTTCGGGTCCAGGCTCAGGCTGATCTCGCCCGGCGTGCGCAGGTCGGCAAGCCAGGGCTGCATGTTGTGCGGGTTGGGTGCCAGCAGCGCATACGCCAGCACCCAGCGCCGCAACTCCTCGGCCTGCGCCGGGCCCTGCCAGGCGGCCACCGCGCTGGCCGGCACCTCGAACACCGAACAAGCGCTCAGGGGCGCGGCAGTGGCGGCCAGCACGACGCCTCCGCCGGCAAGGTGCATGAAGTGGCGTCGATCCATCGTGTTCTCCAGTGGGGCAGGCGATGGATATAGTTTAACGTTAAACCATATTCAGGCGCAAGCACCCGGCCGGCCTGGTCCTGACTTGCCTCAGAAGCCCAGCGAGCGGTCGACCGGGTTGAGCGGTGCCTGGCCCTGGCGCACCCGTGCCAGGCTGGTCAGAAACTGCGCCACCACCAGGTCGGGCGATGACTGGCCGGCGATATGCGGCGTGATGCTGATGCCCGGCACCTGCCACAGCGGGTCATCGGGGTGCATCGGCTCCACCGCCTGCACGTCCAGCGCCGCGCCGGCGAGTTGGCCGCACTGCACGGCGGCGATCAGATCGGCCTCCACCACATGCCCGCCGCGGGCGATGTTGACCAGGTAGGCGCCGCGCGGCAAGGCGGCAAAGGCGGCGGCGTCGAGCAGGCCGGCGGTCTGTGGTGTCAGCGGCAGGGCATTGACCACGATATCGCTGCGCGCCAGCAGCGCATGCAGATCGCCACTGCTGCGCCGCCAGCCGCTGACCTGCAAGCCCAGGGCCTGCATCACCTGGCCGATCGCCCGGCCCACCTCGCCCCAGCCCAGCACCGCCACCCGCTGACGGGCAGCGGCCATCGGTGCGCGCTGCCAGGCCCGGCGCTGCTGCAGATCCTCGTAAGCGGCCAGGCCGCGCACCTGGCGCAGCACCATCGCCGCCACATACTGGGCGATGCCCAGGGCCTGGTCGGGGTCGACCACGCGCGAGACTTGCACCGCCGCCGGCAGCTCGGGCACCAGCAGCTTGTCCACGCCGGCGGCGATCGAGCAGATCCAGCGAAGCGCTGGCAAACGGCCTGCCATGCCAGGCGGGAAGCGCCAGCCCAGGCTGACCTCAACCCCCGCCAGGCTGGCATCGTCGAGGCTGCGGCTGTAAGGCAGCACGGGCAACATCGGTGCCTGGCGTTGCAGGGCGGCCAGCAGCGGCGCGGCCAGGGCCGGGTCGACCAGCAGCAGGATGGGCGAGTTCGGGTTCATGGCCGGCAGTCTGGGGCCCGACCTGGCCCGGCACTATCACCGCCGTGACGCCTTTCACTGGCCCGCGCTGCCAGGGGGGTTTTGTGGGGACGAAGTGCGGCAAATCATCACATTGCGCAGGCGGTACAACCGCTAAGCTAGGCAGTGTGGACCGCGCCAGCGCTGTAGCGTCGGGGTCCGCCTTGGGGGCTGGCATACGGGCCCGGACTGAACAAGATGGGGCCGATGACTGCTGAACTGTGGGCCATCCCGGCAGTGCTGTTGCTGATGCTGGTGATCGGGCTGGTGGCCTTGCTGCGCGGGCGCGCACGCCCGCCGCGGCCACGACCGTCCCGCCTGCCCGCCGCGAGCCGGTCGCGCCATACCGCGACGACCACGCCCAGGTCGTTCGAGGCGTCGCGGCCGCAGGCCGCCGACCACGAACCCGATACCGAACCCGACAACCTGCACACCCGGCGCGAGGCGGCAGCCGAAGCGCTGAGACAGGCACGCCAGCGTGCCGCACTGGACGCCGTGCGCCTGGACGCGTTGCGGCAGAGCCGCGCCAACGCGGCCGACCCCGCGTCGCCGCAGGTCGAAGCCCTGCCTTCACGCCGGCGTGTGCTGGCCCCGGCGCCCTTGCGGCTGGTTCCATTGGCACCGGATGTGTCTCCGCTGGTGCCGGCGCCCGCCGCACCGCACCCTGGCGCCGCCCCGGCCGCACCGCGAACCGAGCCACTGCCGGCCGCCC
>JAYUQJ010000270.1:0-3802 GCA_043756825.1 Betaproteobacteria bacterium
ACCAGCGCGCCTACTGGGCGGCCCTGATCGACGGTGTGGTGGCCGACGGCCTGGCCTGCAGGCGCCAGGTACAGGTCTTGTCGCGCCCCCTGGACGCGGCCATGCCGCAGCCCGACAACCCGCCGGTACACCTGTGCGGCAACAACCACTACCTGGTGGCGCTGGTGGTCAAGTCTGACGGTTTCCATTTCCTGCGGCGCGACTCGCTCAGCGGCCAGTGGTCGCACAAGAACGGCGCCCAAGATGCCGCAGTCGAGACTTTCGCCAGCCTGGCCGACGGCGGCCGGCCCGAGCCGCTGGACGACTTCGTGGTGGTCGACTTGATGCGCAGCGGCCAGGGCCGTTACCGCTCCAGCTTCCCCAACTTCGCCTTTGGTGGCTACCTGCTGGTGCCCGACGCCGGCCTGACGGTGGCCTGATCTCGCTCCCGGCAGGGCGCCAGTGCGTCCGCCAGGGCGTCGATGAACAACCGGGTGCGCGCCGGCAACAGGCGCCGCCCCGGGAACACCGCCCACGCCGCCACGGGCGGCAGAGACCAGTCGGGCAGCACCCGCACCAGCTGGCCGGCCTGCACATGCGGCGCCGCAAAGAAATCGGTGATCGCCGTCACGCCGGCCCCCAGCAAGGCCAGGCGAAGCAGCAGATCGGGCGAATTGATGCGCGTCTGGGTGGCGGGCTGGCCGGTCCAGACGGCCCCGTCGCCGTGGCTCAGCGCCCAGGGCAGCTCATCGCCGTCGCGCGGCAGGATCATCAGACCGTGCATCGACAGCAGGCCCGCCGGCTGCAGCAGGTCGGCAAAGCCGGCCAGGTAGGCCGGTGCGGCGTACAGGCCCAGGTTGAACAAGGCCAGGCGGCGCGCGCTCAGGCTGGCATCCTCGGCCAGGCTGCCCATGCGGATGGCCAGATCGAAGTTCTCGCCCACCAGGTCTACCCGTCGGGGCGACAGGTCCACGTCCAGCCGCACCTCGGGGTAGGCCTGGGCATAGCTGGCCAGGGCGCCGGCAAAGGCATGGCTGGCCATGTCCGCAGGCATCGACACCCGCAGCCGGCCGCTGGGGCGCTGCTGGCGGTGGGCGGCCAGCGCCCGGGCGTGGTCCACCTCGGCCACCACCTCGCGCGCATGCGCCAGCACGCCGGTGCCCAGATCGGTCAGCTGAATCTGCCGGGTGGTGCGCTGCAACAGCCGTTCACCCAACTGACGCTCCAGCGCCGCGATGCGCCGCGACACGGTGCTCTTGGGCAGGCCCAGCCGCTCGGCCGCGCGCGAGAAGCTGCCGCCCTCCACCACATGCGCGAACAACAGCAGATCGTTGGCATCGAGCATGGTGCATGCACCGCGATTGCGGCGCCAGATTGTTGCTGTGGTGGGATTGTGATGTGCAATTCAGCCGCTATCAATGCGGAATTGGAATCAATACAGTGACGCCAGGGCGGCCGGACCGCCCCGATTCCTGCCCCCTCCATCCTCGTCAGGCAGCACCATGAACATCCTGCAGTTCAACCGCAGCGCGCGCAGCGCCGGCGCCGCCGGCGGCTCGGTATCCACCCAGCGGGCCGATGCACTGGTAGCCTGATCAGGCGCCGGCGCCGTCCACCCGCAACCCAGAGAGCCCCACCCATGTCCACCGTCACCCCGCAGGCTGTCGCCACCACCACCACCACTGCCACCACCACCGTCCAGCCCGCGCCAGCCCTGGCCCATCCGCGCCAGGTCGAGCGCCTGGTGGCCGGCATGGCCACCAGCGACGGCGCTGGCGTCAAGCTGACCCGGGTGCTGACCCCCGACCTGCAGCGCCAGCTCGACCCCTTCCTGATGCTCGACGCCTTCGGGTCCGACCAAGCCGGCGACTACATCGCCGGCTTTCCCAGCCACCCGCACCGTGGTTTCGAGACCATCACCTACATGATCGCCGGGCGCATGCGCCACCGCGACTCCGCCGGCCATGAAGGCCTGCTCAGCAATGGTGGCGTGCAGTGGATGACCGCCGGCCGGGGCGTGATCCACAGCGAGCTGCCCGAGCAGGAGGAGGGCCTGATGGAGGGCTTCCAGCTCTGGCTCAACCTGCACAGTGCCGACAAGATGCAAGCCCCGGCTTACCGCGACATCCCCAGCGCGCAGATCCCCGAGTGGCAGGGCGACGGTGTCCGCGTGCGGGTGCTTGCCGGCCACTGCCGGGGCGTGGCCGGCGCAGTGCAGCGGCCGCGCACCGCGCCGCTCTACCTGGACATCCACCTCGCGCCCGGCGCCGCGCTGGCGCAGGCGATAGCGCCAGGCCACAACGCGCTGGTCTATGTCTACCGCGGCAACCTGCAGATCGCCGGCACGGTGGTGCCGCTGCAGCGCATGGCGATCCTGGGCAAGGGCGCGGACAGCGACGGGGTGCTGCTGCAGGCCGGCAGCGAGGCCACCCAGGCCCTGCTGATCGCCGGTGCGCCGCTCAACGAGCCGATCGCCCAGCACGGGCCCTTCGTGATGAACACCCGCGAGCAGCTCTACCAGGCGGTGCAAGACTTCCAGGCCGGCCGGCTGGCCGACTGATGCCGTCGGCCCAGGGTCAGCTGGCCACCGGCGCCACCCAGCCGCGCGGCACCGCGCTGAGCAGGCGCCGGGTGTAATCCTGCTGCGGCGCGGCCAGGATCTGCGCGGCGCTGGCCTGCTCCACCACCTGGCCGTCCTTCATCACCAGCACCTCGTCGCTGATGAAGCGCACCACCGCCAGGTCGTGGCTTATGAACACGTACGACAGGCCGAGTTCGTCCTGCAGGTCGCGCAACAGGTTGAGCACCTGGGCCTGCACCGAGACATCCAGCGCGCTGACCGCCTCGTCCAGAACCAGCACCTCGGGGTCCAGAGTCAGGGCGCGCGCAATCGCCACGCGCTGGCGCTGGCCGCCCGAAAATTCGTGCGGGTACTTGCCGAAGGCGCTGCCGTCCAGGCCCACCTTCTCCAGGATCGAGCGTGCGCGCTGCTCGCGCTCGTTGGTGTCGGCGCCGATCTTGTGGATGACCATCGGCTCGACCAGGGTCTGGCCGATCGTGAAGCGCGGGTTCAGGCTGGCGTAGGGGTTCTGGAACACGATCTGGATGCGCCGGCGCATCAGTTGGCGCTCGCCGGCGCTGAGCTTGAGCAGGTCCTGGCCGTCGAAGATCACCTCGCCATGCGTGGGGTCGTGCAGGCGCAGCAGGGTCAGGCCCATGGTCGTCTTGCCCGATCCCGACTCGCCGACCACGCCCAGTGTGTGGCCCTTGCGCAGCTTGAAATTGACGCCTTGCACGGCCTTGAACTCGCGCTTGCCGAACAGGCCCTGCTTGATCCAGAAGCTCTTGGCCAGCGACCTGACCTCGAGCACCACCGGCGCATTGGCGTCCTTGGCTACGGCCGGCGCGTGGGCGTCGCGCCCGGCGATATGGTCGTCGATGACCATCAGCCGCGCGGGCGGCTTGGCCAGCGTCGGCCGGCAGGCCAGCAGGGCCTGGGTGTAGGCGTCGCGGGGCGCAGAGAAAATCTGGGCCACGGGACCCTGCTCGCGCAGCACACCGTGGCGCATCACGAGCACGTCGTCGGCGATCTCGCCGACCACGCCCAGGTCGTGACTGATGAAGAGCACGCTCATGCGGTGCTTGCGCTGGATCTCGGCGATCAGCTCCTGGATCTGGCGTTGGATCGTCACGTCCAGCGCCGTCGTCGGCTCGTCGGCGATCAGCAGCTTGGGCTCGCAGGCCAGGGCCATCGCGATCATCACGCGCTGCTGTTGGCCGCCTGAGAGCTCGTGCGGGTAAGCGGCCAGGCGCCGCTTGGGCT
>JAYUQJ010000271.1:0-3799 GCA_043756825.1 Betaproteobacteria bacterium
ATGGCCGAATGCGCCGACGCCTTCATCGCACTGCCTGGCGGTATCGGCACCTTCGAGGAATTGTTCGAAGTCTGGACCTGGCGCCACCTGGGTTACCACCAGCGCCCATTGGGACTGTTGGACGCTGAGGGTTTCTGGTCGCCGCTGCTGACCTTTTTGCAGCATGCCGTGGCTGAAGGCTTCATGAGCCCTGAGCAGATGGCCATGCTGCATACCGGTACGCAGGTGGAACCGTTGCTGGACTTGCTGGCGCCCAAGGGGCATCGAAGCACCCAGGGCGATTTCGACCGGATCTGACCTGTCCTGGACGGGCGGCCGGGCGTGATGGTCAAACGGCTGATTCGTCAGTCTCGCCGGTGCGGATGCGCACCACCTGCTCTACTGCAGTGACAAAAATCTTGCCGTCGCCGATCTTGCCGGTCTTGGCTGCCTTGACGATGGCATCCAGGCAGCGGTCGACGTCAGCGTCCTTGACCACCACCTCCACCTTCACCTTGGGGAGAAAGTCGACAACATACTCGGCACCCCGGTACAACTCGGTGTGGCCCTTCTGGCGGCCGAATCCCTTGACTTCGGTCACGGTCAGGCCCGAAACGCCCACATCAGCCAGGGCCTCGCGCACCTCCTCGAGCTTGAACGGCTTGATGATGGCGGTGATCTGCTTCATGACGGGCTCCGGGGGCATTAGGGGTCTGTTTCAATTTAAGCACGGAACTTCGAGGTGATGGGGTACCGCCAGTCGCGCCCAAAGGCGCGGTGAGTGATACGGATGCCCACCGGCGACTGGCGCCGCTTGTACTCGTTGATCTTGATCAGCCGGGTCACCCGCTCGACGTCGGCCTGTGCAAATCCGGCCTCGACCAGGCTTTCGATGGATTGGTCGTTTTCCATGTAGCGGGACAGGATGGCGTCCAGCACCTCGTATGGCGGCAGGCTGTCCTGGTCTTTCTGATCCGGGCGCAACTCGGCCGACGGCGGGCGGGTGATGATGCGCTCGGGGATCACCGGCCCGATGCTGCCGTCGGCGCGGCGGGTGGCCTGGCGGTTCTTCCATTCGCACAGGCGGTAGACCAGGGTTTTGGCGACATCCTTGATCACCGCAAAGCCGCCGGCCATGTCGCCATACAGCGTGCAATAGCCGGTGGCCATCTCGCTCTTGTTGCCGGTGGTCAGCACGATGGCGCCGAACTTGTTGGACAGGGCCATCAGCAGCGTGCCGCGGATACGCGCCTGGATGTTTTCTTCGGTGGTGTCCTCGGGCAGGCCGGCAAACTCACCCGCCAGGCTGCCGCGGAAGGCCTCGAACATCGGCAGGATGGAGATCTCGTCATAGCGCACGCCCAGGCGCCCGGCCATGTCACGGGCGTCGATCCACGAAATATCGGCGGTGTAGGGCGACGGCATCATCACGGTACGCACGCGGTCCGGCCCCAGCGCGTCCACCGCAATGGCCAGCACCAGGGCCGAATCGACGCCACCGCTCAGGCCGATGATGACGCCGGGAAAGCCGTTCTTGCCGATGTAATCGCGCACCCCGGTGACCAGGGCTGCCCAGGCCTGGGCCTCGATCTCGGGCACCGGTGCCACAGTGCCGGTGAGCGTGCCGTCGGCATGCCAGTCCACCAGCACCAGGCCTTCGTCGAAGCTGGCACCGCGTGCCGCCAGCCGGCCCTGGGCGTCCAACGCAAACGATGCCCCGTCAAAGACCACTTCGTCCTGCCCACCCACCAGGTGGGCATACAGCAGGGGCAGGCCGGTGGCCTGCACCCGTTGCACCATGCGGGCCTCGCGCTCACCGCCCTTGTCAAGATGGAAGGGCGAGGCATTGAGCACGCACAGCGCCTGGGCACCCGCCGCAACGGCGGCCTGGCCAGGCTCATCGAACCAGGCGTCTTCGCAGATCAACAAACCCAGGCGTCGACCCGCGACCTCGAATACCACCGCGCCCTGCCCGGCATCCCGGCCTGAGGCAAAGTAGCGGCGCTCATCGAACACTTGGTAATTGGGCAGTTCCCGCTTGCAGTAGGTGGCATGAATCGCCCCGCCACTCAGCACCGAAGCCGCATTGAAACGCCGCTGCACCGCGTGTGAACGCGAGCGCAGATCGCCTTGTTCACCAAACTGGTGCGGATGACCGACCACCACCGTCACATCCGGTATCGCCGCCAGGGACGCTGCCAGTTCATCCAGGGTTCGGGCGCAAGCCTGCATGAAGGCCGGGCGCAGCAAAAGGTCCTCCGGGGGATAGCCGGTCAGCGCCAGCTCAGGCGTCAACAAGACCTGGGCGCCCGCAGCCTGCGCCTGCCGAGCGCACTCCACAATGCGGCTGGCATTGCCGGCCAGATCGCCCACCGTGGCATTGAACTGGGCCAGGGCCAGCCGCAGCGGCGCTCGGGTGCTTGCAGGGACAGGAGTTGACATACTTTGATCGAAGAGAGCCGCACCAAGAACGTGTCAGGGGATGTTATCCGGGTCCATGCCAACCCTCATGGCATCGACGCCAAGGCCTGGAATGCGCTGCTGGCGCGTCAGGCCCGGCCCACCCCCTTCATGCGTTGGGAATACCTGTGCGCCCTGCATGCCTCCGGCAGCGCGGTCGCGGCCACCGGCTGGGCACCGCGCTTCATCACCCTAGAGCACCAGGGGAAGCTGGTGGCCGCCGCACCGGCCTACCTGAAGAGCCATTCCTATGGCGAATATGTCTTCGACTGGGCCTGGGCCGACGCCTACCAGCGCCATGGCCTGCGCTACTACCCCAAGCTGCTGGTTGCGGTGCCCTTCACTCCGGTGCCGGGCACCCGCCTGATGGCGGCAGACGATGGCGCACGCGCCCGCCTGCTGGACGCACTGGGCCAGGTGGCGGCACAGGCCAAGGCCTCGTCGGTGCATGTGCTGTTCCATGACGATGGCGATGCCCTGGCGATAGACGCGCCGGCAGCCTCGGCGCAGCAGTGGCTGGCCCGGCACGGCGTGCAGTTTCACTGGACCCAGGACCCGCAGGCGCCCTGGCCCGACTTCCAGGCCTTTCTGGCCAGCCTGGTGCGCGACAAGCGCAAGAAGATCCAGCAAGAGCGGCGCCGGGTGGCCGACGCCGGCATCGCCTTCAGCACCTACCAGGGCAACGCTATCAGCCCGGCGCTGTGGCGCTTTTTCTACCAGTGCTACAGCCTGACCTACCAAGCGCACCATTCCACGCCCTACTTGACCCTGGGCTTCTTCGAGGCCATGGGCGCCACCCTGCCCGACCATTGGCTGATGTTCGTGGCCCAGCGCGACGGCTTGCCGATTGCTGCCTCACTGGTGGCGATAGACCCGGCCACGGGCCAGGCCTTTGGTCGTTATTGGGGCTGCACCGAGTACCTGCCCTGCCTGCACTTCGAGGCCTGTTACTACCAGCCCCTGCAATGGTGCATCGCCAACGGCTACCAGCGCTTCGAGGGCGGCGCCCAGGGCGAGCACAAGATGGCCAGAGGCCTGTTGCCGGTGGGCACTCGATCGGCGCACTGGCTGGCCCACCCCGAGTTCTCTCGCGCGGTGCAGGAATTTCTCTCCCGCGAGGGCAACGGCGTGGCGTCCTATGTGGACGAACTGCGCGAGCACAACCCCTTCAAGGGCGCCGCCTGAACCCTGGCCAGCCTGCCCCAGGGGCGCCGCCGCTCAGAGACTGAGTGGATTTCGAGCGTGACCGAGCAACGCCACAAAACGTGCCCGGTCTAGGCGCAAAGCGCAGCCATAGCCCGGGCTATGGCGAGCATTTGCAACGACGAGCGGGTGCGTTTTGGGGTGGTGAGCGGGCATG
>JAYUQJ010000272.1:0-3799 GCA_043756825.1 Betaproteobacteria bacterium
GCCCGTCAAAGCCCATCAGCACGGTGCGCAGGCGCTGCCAGGGCGCCGGGCTGTCGAAGACGTGGTTCATCGCGACGGTGCCGCCGTTGCCGTTGCCGCCGCTACGGCCTGCGTTTGCACGACAACCTGCACGACAAGCGCCGCAGCATTGGCCGCCGCTGCCTGCCCTGGCAGTGGGATGTCCTCGGCCCGGCGCGGCTTGCCGATGGGCGCGCTGGACTTGCCGATGCGCGTGGCCACGAGGTCTTCTTCGCTCGGGTACTGGCCCAAGAGCAGGTAGTCAAACACGCGCCTGGCGATGGGTGCGGCGGCCTCCGAGCCAAAGCCGGAATTTTCGACCACCACCGCCAGCGCAATCGTCGGCGCGCTGATCGGCGCGGCGGCGATATAGAGCGAGTGGTCGCGCTGGTACTCGTCCATCTTGGCGGCGTTGTAGCGCTCGTTCTGGCGGATGCCCACGGCCTGCGCCGTGCCGGTCTTGCCGCCGCTGGCGTAGGCTGCACCGGCAAAGACGCGCGTCGAGGTGCCTTCGATCGTGACGCCATGCAGCGCGCGCTTGATGAGCTCGACATGCTCGGGGTTCATCGGCATGGGTGCCAGCGCGTCGTTGGCCACGCGTTTGCGCTCGTTGGTCACCACGTCCTGGATCTCACGCACCAGCCGCGGCTTGAAGCGCTGGCCACCGGCCACCAGCGTGGCCGTGGCGCTGGCCAGTTGCAGCGTGGTGAAGCTGTTGTAGCCCTGGCCGATGCCCAGCGAGATGGTCTCGCCGGCGTACCAGCGCTGCTGCTCGGGCTTCTTGTAGGCGCGCTTCTTCCAGGCGGTGGAGGGCAGCAGCCCGGTCACCTCGCCGTCAAGGTCGATGTCGGTGCGCCGGCCGATGGCAAAGGGCAGCAGCTGCTCGTGGATCAGGTCCACCCCCATCTCATTGGCCAGGGTGTAGAAGTAGACGTTGCTGGATTCGACGATGGCGCGGCGCATGTTCATGATGCCGCCGCGCTCGTTCTCGGGGCTGCCGAAGCGGTGGCCGCCGAACATGAAAAAGCCCGGGTCGTTGATCAGGGTGTTGGCATTGCGCTTGCCGGTGGCCAGTGCGGCCATGGCCATGAAGGGTTTGTAGGTCGAGCCCGGCGGATAGGTGCCGCGCAGCGCACGGTTGAGCAGGGGCTTGTCGATGCTCTCGTTCAGGCCGCGCCAGCTTTCGGCGTCGATGCCGTCGACAAACAGGTTGGGGTCGAAGGTGGGCTTGCTGACGAAGGCCAGGATCTCGCCCGAGCGCGGGTCGATCGCCACCAGCGCGCCGCGCCGGTCACCGAAGAGCTGTTCCACCAGGGCCTGCAGCTTGATGTCAATGGCCAGCACCAGGGTGTTGCCGGGCTGGGCCGGGTGGCTATGCAGGCGGCGCACCGCCCGGCCGCCGGCCGAGGTTTCCATCTCCTCGAATCCGGTGATGCCGTGCAGTTGCTGCTCGTAGCGCTGCTCCAGCCCGAGCTTGCCGATCACGTCGGTGCCCCGGTAGTTGGCCAGCACATCGTCGTCCCAGTCCTCCATGGCCCGCTTCTCGGCGCTGTTGATGCGGCCGATGTAGCCGATCAGGTGGCTGCCTACCTCGCCGGCCGGGTAGCTGCGGAACAGCCGGGCGCGCACGTCCACCCCGGGGAAGCGGAAGCGCTGGGCCATGAAGCGCGCCACCTCCTCATCGCTGAGCTTGGTGCGGATGGGCAGCGATTCGAAGCGCTTGCTCTCGTCCTGCAGGCGCTTGAAGCGGCGCCGGTCGCGGGTCTGGATCTCCAGCACCTGAGCCAGGCTGTCGATCATCGCGTCCAGGTCGCCCTTGACCTTGGACGGCGTGATCTCCAGCGTGTAGGCCGAATAGTTGGTGGCCAGCACCACCCCATGGCGATCCAGGATCAGGCCCCGGTTGGGTACCACCGGCACCACCGCGACCCGGTTGGCCTCGGCTTGCCGGGCCAGGTCTTCATGGCGCACCACCTGCAGCCACACCAGGCGGCTGCCCAGCAGCCCGAGGCACAGCAGCACGAACAGGGCGGCAGCGATCAGGCGGCCGTTGAAGCGGTCGAGCTCGCGTTCGAGGTTGCGCAGTTCAGTCATGCCGGGGCTGCGGGTCAGAGCGGCCGATTTTCATCGGGATCGGGGGCGCGGCGCTGGGGCGCCAGCAGCAGCCATACCACCAGTGGCCACAGCAGGGCTTCGCCCAGCGGCGCGCCCAGCAACCACCAGCCGGGGAACATGCCGCCGGTGACCATCCGCGCCAGCAGGGACGCCGCATGGGCGGCCGCGAACACCGGCAGCACATGCAGGGCCTGCGCCGGCACCGCGAACCACAGCACCCTGCGGTGCACCGTGATGGCCAGAAAGCTCAGCAGGGTGTAGGCCAGCGCGTGCTGGCCCAGCAGTGCAGCCTGGTGCACGTCCATCACCAGCCCGAAGCAAAAGGCCAGGCCCACGCCCACCCGGCGCGGCTGGTGCACGTTCCAGAACACCAGCACCAGGGCCAGCAGGTCAGGTGCGGCGGCATGCCGGCCGCCGGGCAGCATCTCCAGCAGTGCTGCGGCGACCAGCGTGAAGCCGATGAAGAAGGGGTTGACCGGCAGCAGCAGCTGGTCGGAACTGCGCGGCATGATCATCGCGGGCCGACCGGGAGCGTGGGGGGTGCGGCACTGCTGGCTGCGGTGTTTGCCGCAGGCGCGCTGGCGGCCCGCGCCGCAGCCTTGGCGGGGCCCTTGCCGGCGGCCTTGGGGGGCGCCGGCGCTGGCTCTGGGCGGGGCGGCATCTGCAGCCCGGTGGGTTCGAGCACCAGCAGATGCCGCACATGGTCCATGCCGGCCGAGGGCTTGAGCAGGATGCGCGCAAAGCCAGCGTCGGAACGCCGGTCGACCCGGCTGACCCGGGCCACCGCCAGGCCCGGCGGGTAGACCCCATCGACCCCGCTGGTGGTGAGCAGGTCACCCACCTGCACGTCGGCATTGCCGGCCATGAAGCGCAGCTCCATCGCGTTGCCGCCCTCGGCGCCGCCAAAGGCGGCGCCGCGCTGCTGGTTGCGGGTGTTGAGCACCGGTATCGCGGCCTCGCGGTCGATCAGCAGGGTGACCACTGCGCTGAGCGGGTAGACCTCGGTCACCTGGCCCAGCACGCCGGCTTCGTTGATAACCGGTGCACCGGCCACCACACCCTGGCGCGCGCCGCGGTTGATGAAGAGCTTGCGCGAGTAGGGGTCGGCCGCTTCGTAAAGCAGCTCGGCCGCCAGGGTCTTGACCTGCAGCGCCGGCTGCAGGCCCAGCAGATCGCGCAGCCTGGCGTTCTCGCTGGCCAGCACGTCGGCGCGGGCGGCTTTCTCGGCCTGGCGCGCCAGTTGGGCGCGGGCGGCAGCCTCGGCACCCTGGGCCGCCTTGATGCCCTGCAGGTAACTCAGCCCGTTGTGTGCCAGATCCACCGGCACCTGCAGCGCGCCCTGCACCGGCAGCAGACCCGTGGCCAGCGTGGCGCGCAGCGGCTGGGTCAAGCGCCAGCGGCTGTCGGCTGCCATCAGGAAGACCGCCAGCGCCGAAAACAAGGCCAGTTTGGTCAGCGCCGAGGGGCCCTGGCGGAAGAACGGCGGCGGGGTGCGGTCGATCGTGCCCAGCGGCATGGCTTGTCAGCGCCCCGGTGCGTGACGAGCCGGCGCCGGCGCAACCATGGCGGCCTACTCCGAGGTGAAGATCGAGTGCAGCCGCTCCATGCGCTCCAGCGCCATGCCGCAGCCGCGCACCACGCAGGTCAGCGGGTCTTCGGCCACCAG
>JAYUQJ010000273.1:0-3788 GCA_043756825.1 Betaproteobacteria bacterium
GCGCAGGGCCTGCAGCGCCGGCGCCATCAGGGCCGAGAACTCGCGGTCGGTGATCAGCACCTGCACCTCGCAGTGGTTCATCTGCCAGGCCAGAAGCGGCGCGTCGAGCCGGGTGTTCAGGGTGTTGAGCACGGCGTTGAGCGCCGGCACCGCATAGTGCACCTCCACCATCTCGGGGGTATTTGGCAGCATCACGCTGACCGTGCTGCCACGGCCCACGCCCAGCGCACGCAGTGCCGCCGCCAGCCGCGCCGCGCGGTCGCGCACCTGGGCCCAGGTGTAGCGGCGGGCACCGTGCACCACCGCCGGCAAGTCGGCAAAGACCTCGGCGCTGCGCTCGACAAAACTTACCGGTGACAGCGCCACAAAGTTGGCGGCGTTGCGGTCCAGATGCTGGTCGTAGATGTTGGGCATGGGCGGCTCCAAGGGCTGCGCTGGCGCTGCTGCGCCGACCGTCAGGACCGGATGCCCAGCCTGCCGGGGCCACCATCGTCGCATAGGAACCCGCCCACTTCGTCCGTGGCAGGGCGGGTGCGGCCTTGTCGCAAGCGTGTCAGGGCAAGCACCGGTTGTGGCCGGTGGTGCGGCGCACATATAAACCGGCACCGTTGCCGAGCAGATGAACGCGCGCAACTTTTGCTGGTTCAGGAGCAGGTCAGTACAACGATGGCAGACACAGCAGTTCCCTTGCTCAGCGTGCGCGGTGTGACGGTTCGCTTCGGCGGCATCGTGGCACTCGACGGTGTGAGCTTCGATGTGGAGAAAGGCCATGTGTGCGGCCTGATCGGCCCCAATGGTGCCGGCAAGACCACCCTCTTCAATTGCATGTCGCGGCTCTACGATTACCAGGCTGGCGACATCCAGTTCGAAGGCCAGTCGATCACCAACACACCCACGCATCAGATCTCGCATCTGGGCATGGGCCGCACCTTCCAGAACCTGGCGATGTTCCGCACCCTGCCGGTGCGCGACAACATCATGATCGGCGCGCATTCGCGCTCGTCGGCGGGCTTCCTGGCCAGCGCGCTGCGCCTGCCCAGCGTCAGCGCCGAAGAAAAGCGCCTGCGCGAGCGTGCCGACCAGATCATGGAGTACCTGGGCCTGACCCCGTTCGCCGACCGCCCGGCCGGCGACCTGCCCTTCGGCACCCAGAAGCGGGTGGAGATGGGCCGTGCCCTGGCGGCTGACCCGAAACTGCTGATGCTCGATGAACCCGCCGCAGGCCTCAACCACGAAGAGCTGGGCGAGCTGGGCCGGCTGATCCTGGACGTGCAGAACACCCTGGGCGTCACCGTGCTGTTGGTCGAGCACCACATGAGCCTGGTGATGAGTGTGTCCGACCACATCGTGGCGCTGAATTTCGGCAAGAAGATCGCCGAGGGCACGCCCGAGCATATCCAGCAGCACCCCGATGTGATCGCCGCCTACCTGGGCACACCCGAAGGCGAGGCCGCTCATGGCTAAGTTGTTCGAGGCCAAGAAGCTCTGCGCCTTCTACGGGCCCACGCAGGTGCTGTTCGACATCGACTTCGCGATCGAAGCCGGCCAGATCACCACCATCCTGGGCGCCAACGGCGCCGGCAAGACCACCACGCTGCGCGCGCTGTGCCAGATCGTGCGCACCACCGGCAGCATGACCATGAATACCGGCGCCGGTGAGGTGCAGCTGGTCGGCAAGGCCACCGACGCGATCGTGCGCATGGGCGTGGCCCATGTGCCCGACGGCCGCGGCACCTTCACCGCGCTGTCGGTCGATGAAAACTTGAAGCTGGGCGCCTATGTGCGCAGCGACAAGGCCGAGGTGGCGCGCGACATAGACCGCGCCTACGCCCGCTTTCCCCGGCTGGCCGATCGGCGCCACCAGCAGGCCGGCACGCTGTCGGGCGGCGAGCAGCAGATGCTGGCCATCAGCCGCGCGCTGATGCTGCGGCCCAAGCTGCTGCTGCTCGATGAGCCAAGCTTCGGCCTGGCACCGCTGATCGTGGCCGAGATCTTCCGCATCATGCGCACCATCAATGCCGAAGACGGCGTGAGCATGCTGCTGGTCGAGCAAAACGCCGGCCTGGCGCTGAACCTGGCGCACCACGCCTACCTGCTCGAGACGGGAACGGTGGCCTTGTCAGGCCCGGCCGAGCAGATCAAGAACGACGAGTCGGTGCGCCGCGCCTACCTCGGCTATTGAGACCGACGCCATGGAAGCCTTCCTCTACCAAATCTCCTCTGGCCTGGCCAACGGCATCATCTACGGATCGGTCGCCCTGGCCCTGGTGATGATCTACCAGGCCACCCACCACATCAATTTCGCCCAGGGCGAGATGGCCACCTTCAGCACCTTCATTGCCTGGGCCTTGATCAACCAGGCCGGCTGGTCGTACTGGGCGGCGTTCTTCTTCACCGTGGCGGTGTCGTTTGCCGGCGGCCTGCTGGTGCAGCGCATCGTGCTCAAGCCGATCGAAAAAGCACCGGTGCTCACCAACGTGATCGTGTTCATTGGCCTGTTGCTGATCTTCAACGCAGTGTCGGGCATGCTGTTCGACCACACCATCAAGGCCTTTGCCAGCCCCTTCCCCAAGGATTCGTGGCTGGCCAGCAAGTACTTCTCGGCGCACCAACTCGGCTCTGCCGGCGTGCTGATCGTGGTGCTGTTCGCGCTGTATGCCTTCTTCAAGTACACCTCGGTCGGCCTGGCGATGCGGGCGGCGGCGCAGAACCCTGATTCGGCCAAGCTGGTGGGCATCCGGGTGAGCTGGATGCTGGGCCTGGGCTGGGGCCTGGCTGCGGCCATCGGCGCGGTGGCCGGCATGATGGTGGCGCCGATCGTCTTCCTCGATCCGAACATGATGGCCGGCATCCTGCTGTACGGTTTTGCCGGTGCGCTGTTGGGCGGGATCGACAATCCGCCGGCCGCCGTGCTGGGCGGCCTGGTGGTGGGCGTGCTCGAGAACCTGCTGGGCGCCTACGTGATCGGCACCGAGTTGAAGCTGACCGTGGCGCTGGTGCTGATCGTGGGCACACTCACATTGCGACCGGACGGCCTGTTCGGCAAGAAAGTGGTGACCCGCGTATGAAAGCCCTCGACCGCAAGTGGATCTGGATCTGGGGCGCCGTGCTGCTGGTGGCGCTGCTGGTCCTGCCCTTCGTGTTCAAGAACTACCGGGTGTTCCAGTTCAACCTGGTGCTGGTGTATGCGATCGCCATCCTGGGCCTGAACATTCTCACCGGCTTCAACGGCCAGTTCTCGCTGGGCCATGGTGCGTTCTACGCATTTGGTGCCTACACCGCAGCCATCCTGATGGACAAGATGGGCGTGCCTTACTGGGGCACGCTGCCGGTGGCCTTCGTGGTCTGCTTCCTGTTCGGCTTCATCGTGGGCTTCCCGGCCTTGCGCCTGGCGGGGCACTTCCTCGCGCTGGCCACGTTTGCGCTGGCGCTGGCGGTGCCGCAGTTGCTGAAATACAAGCACATCGAGCACCTCACCGGCGGTGTGCAAGGCATCGTGCTCACCAAGCCCGAGCCACCGTTCAGCTTCCGCTTCCTCGACCAACCCCTCAGCGCCGACCGCTGGCTGTACTTCTTCACCCTGGCGGTGGCCGCGCTGATGTTCCTGCTGGCCTGGAACCTGCTGCGCGGCCGCGTGGGCCGGGCGCTGATTGCCGTGCGAGACCACCCCATCGCCGCCACTGCCATGGGCATCAACCTGCCGGTGTTCAAGAGCATGACCTTCGGCGTGTCGGCCGGCATCACCGGCCTGGCCGGTGCGCTGGGCGCCATCGTGGTGGCCTTCGTCT
>JAYUQJ010000274.1:0-3784 GCA_043756825.1 Betaproteobacteria bacterium
GGTTGCTGATCATCACCACATCGATCAATGCCAACACCACCAGCATGATGATGGTCTCGTTCAAGGACTTGATTGGCTCATAGCCGGTGATGGTCAGGCCATCGGCGCCACCCATGATGGCGGTGGCCTTGTAGCCGGTGCTCTTGACCAGCATGGTCAAGGCATCTTGATTGCCGAATGCGGCTTCGATCAGGTGCACCAGCTCGATCCAGAACTGGATCACGTACACCCCCTGGGCCAGGATCAGGCCCAGGTACAAGGGCAGCTGCAACCAACGGCTGGCGAAGATCAGGTTGGGCAGGAAGCCCGGGCGACGCGGATTCGAATTGGACATGGACGGTTGCATGATTGAGAAGATGCCGGGGAGAGCCCGGAGCCAAACAGTGGGCGAGTCTAATGGGCGGGCCCTGGCCGCTCGGGAGTAAGGGCGTCGTAAGAGCCTGTGCCTATGGTGCAGGGTGGTTAAAGTGCCAACGAACAGGAGACAACGATGAGTGCTGCTGAAGGAACCCACGGGCCAAAAGTCTACTCACCGCCGCCAGACCTGGCCGCAGCGGCACATGTCTCTGGCATGGCCGCTTACCAGGCGCTGGTGGATGAGGCGGATGCCGACTACCCAGGCTACTGGGCCCGCCTGGCGCGCGAATTCTTGACCTGGAAGACGCCGTTCACGCGCGTACTGGACGACAGCCAGGCGCCGTTCTTCAAGTGGTTCGAGGACGGCACGCTCAACGTCTCGTACAACTGCCTGGATCGCAACGTCGAGCGTGGCCTGGGCGAGAAAACCGCCATCATCTTCGAAGCCGATGACGGCCAGGTGACACGTGCCAGCTACCGCGATTTATTGGCCCGCACCTGCCAGATGGCCAATGCGTTGCGCGAGCGCGGCGTCAAGAAGGGTGACCGCGTCGTCATCTACATGTCGATGAGCATCGAGGGCGTTGTGGCCATGCAGGCTTGCGCCCGCATCGGCGCCATCCACTCGGTGGTGTTTGGTGGCTTCTCGGCGCAATCGGTGCGTGATCGCGTGCAGGACGCGGGCGCCGTGATGGTCATCACCGCCGACGAGCAACTGCGCGGCGGCAAGCAGTTGCCTTTGAAAGCCATCGTCGACGAGGCGATGGCGCTGGGTGGTTGCGAATCGTTGAAGACGGTGCTGGTTTACAAACGCACGGGCGGCGCGATCGGCTGGAACGCGAAGCGCGATGTCTGGCTGCACGAGATCCTGGCTACCCAGCCGACCACTTGCGAGCCCGAATGGGTGGGTGCCGAGCACCCCTTGTTCCTGCTCTACACCTCGGGCTCGACCGGCAAGCCTAAAGGTGTTCAACACGCCACCGCAGGCTACTTGCTGCACGCGGCGCTGACCACCAAGTGGACCTTCGACCTCAAGGACGACGATGTGTTCTGGTGCACGGCCGACATCGGCTGGGTCACCGGGCATTCCTACATCACTTATGGTCCGTTGGCCCTGGGCGGCACCGAGATCGTTTTCGAGGGCGTGCCGACCTATCCCGATGCCGGGCGCTTCTGGAAGATGATCCAGGACCACAAGGTCAGCGTGTTCTACACCGCACCCACCGCCATTCGTTCGCTCATCAAGCTGGCCGAGGCCACTGATGCGGTGCATCCAAAATCGTACGACCTGAGCAGCCTGCGCATCCTGGGTTCGGTTGGCGAGCCGATCAACCCGGCGGCCTGGGAGTGGTACCACAAGCATGTCGGCGGCGGGCGTTGCCCGATCGTCGATACCTTCTGGCAAACCGAGACCGGCGGCCATGTGATCACACCGTTGCCGGGCGCCACACCGCTGGTGCCGGGCTCGTGCACCTTGCCCTTCCCGGGAATCCAGGCCGCAGTGGTGGACGAAACCGGCAAGGACGTGCCCTGGGGCCAAGGCGGCATCCTGGTCATCAAGAAGCCCTGGCCGAGCATGATCCGCACCATCTGGGGCGACCCTGAGCGCTACCAGAAAAGCTATTACCCGGATGATTTCAAGGGCCAGTACTACCTGGCCGGTGACGGGGCCATCCGCGACGCCAAGACCGGCTATTTCACGATCACCGGCCGCATCGACGACGTGCTCAACGTCAGCGGCCACCGCATGGGCACGATGGAGATCGAGTCGGCGCTGGTGTCGCACACCGAGTTGGTGGCTGAAGCCGCGGTGGTGGGTCGGCCGGATGACACCACGGGTGAAGCCATCTGCGCGTTTGTCGTGCTCAAACGCTCGCGACCCACCGGCGACGAAGCCAAGCGCATTGCCAAGGAATTGCGCGATTGGGTCGGCAAAGAGATTGGCCCGATTGCCAAGCCCAAGGACATCCGCTTTGGCGACAACCTGCCCAAGACCCGCAGCGGCAAGATCATGCGCCGCTTGTTGCGCAGCCTGGCCAAGGGCGAGGAGATTACCCAGGACATCTCGACGCTGGAGAACCCGGCCATCCTGGGCCAGCTGGGCGACAAGTTCTGAGTTGTCACCGGGGACACCGCCTGGTGTGCCCGGCCAGTGCGCGAAATTACTGATGAGAAAAGCCCCGCATGCGGGGCTTTTTGCCGAGCGGCGGGCCAGGCCGCCGGCGCCGGCTTACTTGGTTGCAAGCACCCAGGCCGCCAGGGTCTTGGCCTCGTCGGCGCTGACCTGGGGGTTGGCCGGCATCGGGATCTGGCCCCAGGCGCCTACGCCGCCCTTCTGGATTTTTTCGGCCATCTTCGCCACAGCGTCCTTCTGGCCGGCGTACTTGGCGGCCACATCCTTGTAGGACGGGCCAACCAGCTTCTTGTCGGCGGCGTGGCAAGCCAGGCAACTCTTCTTCTGCGCCAAATCGGCATTGGCAAAGGCCGGGCTGCTGACAAGGCTGGTCAAGGCGGCGAGCATGCAAATTTGTTTCAACATGTGTTTTATACCTAAAGGCAAACGTTGGTTGCTGGACTACAGTGTGTTAACGAATTCTAGCCCGGCAGGTTGACGTGACCCTGTCAAGTCAGCGTGCGAAAAGGGAGTGGCTCATGTGGTTGATCGTCGTTGGGATGATCTTGCTGGTGCTGAAAATGTCGGGCATCGGCCCGACCGGCGCGTGGTCTTGGTGGCTGGTGTTGTCGCCGTTTGTCGGTGCGCTGGTCTGGTGGCAGGTGGCCGACCAGATGGGCTGGACCCAGCGAGCAGCGCAGCGCCGCGACAACGAGCGCCAACAGCGGCGCCGTGAGGCAAGGATGGAGGCGCTGGGCATGCGCCCGACGCGGTCTGGCGGCCTGACCTCACGCCTGGGGCCGGGCAGCCGCAGCGGGACGAGCAGCCGGTCCGGGCCCGCCAGTGGCGGCCGCTCGGCCGGGCGCAGCGGCGGCAAGCAGCGCTGATCGGCCGCCCGGCGGCCGTCTCACTCGAACTTGTCCAGCACCGCGCCTGAGCTGGCGCTGCTGGCACTGTGGGCGAACTTGGCCAGCACGCCCCGGGTGTAGCGCGGCTTGGGCCCCACCCAGGCAGCGCGCCGACGGGCCAATTCGTCGTCGGCCACGTTCAATTGCAGCAGTAACTGGCGTGAGTCGATGGTGATCGAATCGCCCTCCTGCACCAGGGCGATATTGCCGCCAGCGTATGCCTCGGGCGACACATGGCCCACCACCATGCCCCAGGTGCCGCCCGAGAAGCGACCGTCAGTGACCAGTCCCACGCTCTCGCCCAGGCCCTGGCCGATCAGCGCGCCGGTGGGCGCCAGCATCTCGGGCATGCCCGGGCCACCCTTGGGGCCCAGGTAACGCAGCACCATCACGTCGCCGGCCACGA
>JAYUQJ010000275.1:0-3783 GCA_043756825.1 Betaproteobacteria bacterium
TGCTGGGCCGGCCGGTCAAGTTCGTGGCCGACCGGCTGGAGAGTTTTCTGTCCGACATCCATGCCCGCGAGCACCGCATCCAGGCCCGCATCGCGGCCCGGGCCGACGGCAGCATCCTGGCCTTCGAGATCGACGACCTCACCGGCATCGGGCCCTACTCGGTGTTCCCGCGCACCAGCGGCATCGAGGGCAACCAGGTGGTCAACCTCACCGGCGGGCCCTACCGGCACCAGCACTACCGGGCCGCGTTGAAGGTGGTGTTCCAGAACAAGGTGCCCACTTGCCAGTACCGCGGCGTGGGCCACCCCATTGCCTGCGCGGTGACCGAGGCGCTGGTCGACGGCGTGGCCGCCAAACTGGGGCTGGACCCGCTGGCGCTGCGCCTGCAGAACGTGATCCCCGACGATGCCTACCCCGCCACCGGCGCGTCCGGCATCAAGCTGGAGGTGCTGTCGCACCAGGCCTGCCTGGAGAAGGCCCGGGCGCTGTGCGACTACGATGCGCTGCGTGCCGAGCAGGCCACCCTGCGCGCCAAGGGCGTCTACCGCGGCATCGGACTGGCGGTGGTGATCGAGCTCACCAACCCCAGCGCCGCCTTCTACGGCGTGGGCGGCGCGCGCATCGCGTCACAAGACGGTGCCAGCGTGCGGCTGGAGCCGAGCGGGGCCGTCACCGTGCTGTCCAGCGTGGGCGAGCAGGGCCAGGGCACCGAGGCGATCTTCGGCCAGATCGCCGCCGACGCGGTGGGCGTGCCCATCGCCCGGGTGCGGGTAGTCACCGGTGATACCGATGCCACACCCTATGGCGGTGGCACCTGGGCGTCGCGCGGCGCCGGGGTGGGCGGCGAGGCAGTGCTGCTGGCCGGCCTGGCGCTGAAGGACAACATCCTCAAGACTGCGGCGGTGATCCTGCAGCGCGCATCGCCGCAAGGCCTGGCGCTGCGCGACAGCCAGATCGTCGATGCCGACAGCGGCGCGGCGCTGCTGGCACTGGCCGAGCTGGGCCGCATCGCCTACTTCCGCAGCGACACCCTGCCCAAGAACTTCACGCCCGAGCTGATGGTCACCCGCCACTATGCCCAGCGCGACTACCCTTTCATCTTCACCAACGGGGTGCAGGTGTCGTATGTGGAGGTGGACACCGACACCGGCTTCGTCAAGCTGCTGGGCCACTGGGCCATCGAGGACTGCGGCCGGGTGATCAACCCGATGCTGGTGGACGAGCAGATGCGCGGCGCCATCGTGCAGGGCATAGGCGGCGCGCTGTTCGAGGAATGCCTGTACGACGAGAGCGGCGCGATGTGCAACGGCAGCCTGGCCGACTACCTGGTGCCGATGGCCGGCGAGATGCCCGACATCGTGGTGGCCCATGTGCAGACGCCCACCCGCAGCTCGCAGCTGGGCGCCAAGGGCGCCGGCGAGGCCGGCACCGCCGGCGCGCCGGCGGCGGTGATGAACGCGATCAACGACGCGCTGGCGCCGTTCAGGGTGCGGGTGGCGTCGCAGCCGATCACGCCGCAGAAGATCCTGCGGGCGCTGGGCAAGGTGGCCGGCTGAGCGCGCTCCACCGGCCCCGGGTGGCGCGCAGCACCTTGCCTTGGGCGCTCTGCGGCGATGCCTCAGGCAGCAGCGTAGAACGCCTCGACCACGCCCTTCAACTTGATCATCAGCGGCTGGCCCTTTCGGTCAACCGACTTGCCCGACGGCACCTTGATCCAGCCCTCGCTGATGCAGTACTCGGCCACGTCATGGCGCTGCTTGCCGTTGAAGCGGATGCCGATGTCGTGCTGGAACACCGCCGCATCATGGTGCGGGCTGCGCGGGTCGGTGGACAGGTGGTCGGGCAGCGGGGGCAGGGTGTCTTCGGTGCTCATGGTCTTCATCGGTTGCGGATTGCGTCAGCCGGCCAGGCCGGCATAGACATGCTGCACGTCCTCGTTGGCGTCGAGCGCGGCCAGAAAGGCTTCCACCTCCTCCAGCTGCTCGGCGCTCAGGCTGGACGGGTTGACCGGGTTCTTGGGCCGGTAGCCCAGCTTGGCCGCCAGCACCGTGAAGCCTTGCGCCGGCAGCGCGCGGCTGACGATGTCGAGGTCGCCGGGGTCGGTGAGAAAGACGCACACGCCCTCGTCGTCGGCCGGCAGAAAATCCTGCGCGCCGGCCTCGATGGCGGCCAGCTCGGGGTCGGGCCGGGCGCCCGCGCCGGCGGGCTCGGCCTCGATCATGCCGAGGTGATCGAAATCCCAGGACACCGAGCCCGACGTACCGAGCTGGCCCTTGCGGAACAGCACCCGCATCTCGGACGCCGCGCGGTTCAGGTTGTCGGTCAGGCATTCCACCATCAGCGGCACGCGGTGGGGTGCGAAGCCCTCGTAGATCGCATGCTCGAAATGCACCGCTTCGCCGGTCAGGCCGGCGCCCTTCTTGATCGCGCGGTCCAGGGTTTCCTTGGGCATCGAGACCTTGCGGGCCTGGTCCATCACCAGGCGCAGCCGGGCATTGGCGCCGGGGTCGGCGCCATGGCGCGCGGCGATCATGATGTCCTTGGCCAGCTTGCCGAACAGGCGGCCCTTGGCACTGGCCGCCAGATCCTTGTGCTTGGCTTTCCACTGCGCGCCCATGGGGTGTCCTGGTGTTGCCGGGCCCGGCCTGCGGGCCGGGTGATGGCGGGTGAAGAGGTGGATGAAACGGCGGGTTCGCGCAAGCGCGGGGCACAGGGCAGAGGCGCGCGGCCGGCGGATTCTAGTGTGGTGTGCGCTGAGTTCTTGAACCGGAGGACGCAGGGCAATGTCGGCTTTACCGCAGGTTGAACTCACCATAGCGGCCATGTCCTGACATTGCGAAGATTGGCTGCGCTGCCTGGAAGCAGCCCTCCAACACTTCAATTGAATCCAAGACTGAGGCGGTCTGGCCTGAACGGTGTAGCACAGCGAGTCGATTCGAGTCGTGTGCGCCGCGTGCGCGAATCGAAGCTGACGACCCACCGCGCCGGCTCAGGCCCATGGATCGACGACTGCAAGACCGGAGAAATTGAAATGCGCCATGTTGCGCGTCGCAACGGCGTAGCCGAATTCCAGTGCAATGGCCGCGATCATGAGGTCCACCGACGGACGGTTGCCGCCAGCGAGTTGAGCAGCGCGAATGGCGGCCCCTTCGTTGAACGGCAGCACCCGGCCCGCGTAGGCGATGCGAAGCGCGTTGAACCAGGTACGAAGGACCGGCCCCTGCGGCGAATGCTTTGCCTCCTCCATCAGTGCGCCGCGTTCGATCTCCATGATCGTCAGCGTCGTTAGATAGAAGGCACTCGCCGGATGAGTCTGCGACCAGGCGCAGACCTTGGGATCCTGATTGTGCGGCTTCTTCCGCAGCTCCGAGACGACGTTTGTGTCGAGGACGATCATGTGAACTCAAAATTCGAGTTCACGGAATTCGATCTCCATGCGCGGGATCTCGAAAACGTCATCGGGAAGTTCGGGGAGTTGCTGCATCAGCGCGAATAGCGAAGGTGCCTTGCCCTGCAAACGGTGGTACTCGTCAATGTTGAGCATCACGAAGGCGGGGTGGCCACGGTCGGTGATCAGAACCGGACCTGTGAGCGCGGCTGCCTTGGCAGCGGCGACGTCGCGGGTGAAGTCCCGGCTGGAGAAGATTCTGGTGCTCATGATGACCTCCACGGCGTACGGACTGGCAATGCTTGTATGTTATAACATATTTGTCCGCGTCCGCAAGCGGGCAGACGACGCGAGCACCCGGTCATGAAATGGCTTTCAGTTCACGTGTCAGACTG
>JAYUQJ010000276.1:0-3781 GCA_043756825.1 Betaproteobacteria bacterium
GACCTGACGGCCCGCGGCATCCGTGTGCTGCCCGAAGGTGAACTGCCGGTACGCCACCCGCAGCAGTTCCGCCAGGCGGTCGAGGCGGCGCTGGCGCAATGCGTGCTGGCGGTGCACCCGATCGCGCCCAGCCGCGCCCTGGTGCTGCCGGGCGGGCTGGACGACACCGTCTGCCTGCAGAACCAGATCGCGGCCGAGCGTTGCCTGAGCAGCCCGCTCGCGCGGCTGATCTGGATCCCCCAGGACGGCAGCGCGCCGGTGGAGGACGCACGCCAGCGCCTGTTCATCGCCAGCCTGCATGGCGACCCGGCGGCCCACCGCAATGCGCAGGTGCTGACCCAGCCGGTGCAGGCGCTGATCGAGCGTATCCACGACACCCTGCGCAAGCTCGACGAGCCACGCCCCCGCGCGGCAGCGCCGCCTGCACCCGGCGCGGCGCGGGCGCTGGTCTACCTGCTGGTCCATCCCGACGACGAGGCGCTGGCCGAGCCGCTGCGCGACCACCTCTTCAACTGCGGGTTGGAGGTGCGCGACATGCTCAGCGACCCGTCGGCCAGCGAGAAGCAGATTTTCGAGTCGCACAGGGCCAGCCTGGTCGAGTGCGACGCTGCACTGGTGTGCTACGGCCGCGCTGGCGAGTTCTGGCTGCGCGCGCAGCTCAGCGACACCCAGCGTGCGGTGGGCTGGCGCGATGGCCGCACCATGGCCGCACGCGCGGTCTACCTGGGCCCGCCGGAGCTGCCCGCCAAGGGCCGGCTGCGGATTCACGATTGCCTGCTGCTCGACGGCCGTGCCGGCTTCAGCCCGGCCTTGCTGCAGCCGCTGCTCGACGCGCTGGCCGCCCCGCCCGGACCCGACGCATGAACCCCGACCTGGCGGCCCCCAATCCCTACCCCGGCCTGCGGCCGTTCCAGGCCGACGAGACCGAGCTGTACTTCGGCCGGGACGAGCAGCGCATCGAGCTCTTGCACCGGCTGCGCCTGTCACGCCTGCTGGCCATCGTCGGCACCTCGGGCAGCGGCAAGTCCTCGCTGGTGCGGGCCGGCCTGCTGCCGGGGCTGCATGGCGGCTTCATGGCCGGGCACAGCGCGCGCTGGCGCATCGTCGACATGCGGCCCGGCACCAATGCCATCGCCAACCTGGCCCGCGCTCTGGACCGGCCGGGCGCGCTGCGCGACGTGCACGACAGCGGCGGCCCCAGTTTCACTGAGGCCACGCTGCGCCGCAGCGGGCTGGGCCTGGTGGAGGCCGTGCGCGAGGCCCACCTGCCGGCGGGTGAGCATGTGCTGGTGCTGGTCGATCAGTTCGAGGAATTGTTCCGCGCCATCGACACCGCCGACCTGCCGCAGACCGGCGACGATGCCAGCGCTTTCATCAAGCTGCTGCTGGAGGCCGCTCAGCAGCCAGCACTGCCGATCTACATCGTGCTGACGATGCGTTCGGATTTTCTCGGCGAATGCGCGCGCTTCCGCGACCTGCCCGAGGCGCTCAACGACGGCCAGTACCTGGTGCCGCGCCTGACCCACGACAGCGCACCGAGGCCATCGTCGGCCCGGCGGCGATGTACGGCGTCACGCTGTCGTCGTCCCTGCTCAACCGGGTGCTCAACGATGTGGGCGATAACCCCGACCAGCTGCCCATCCTGCAACATGCGCTGATGCGCACCTGGGCCCAGTGGCAACAACGCCCGGCCGAGCGGGCGGCCTCGCGGGTGATCGAACTGGCCGACTACCTGCAGGTCGGCGGCATGGCCCAGGCCCTGTCGCAGCATGCCAACGCGGTATTCGACAGCCTGGCGGCGGGCAGCGCACCGGCGGCCGCGCAGCGCCGCCAGGCCATTGCCGAATGCCTGTTCAAGCGCCTGGCCGGCACCGGCGCCGGAGGCCGCCTGGTGCGCCGGCTGGCCCGCGTGCAGGAGGTGGCCGACGTCGCCGGCGCCACCCCGGCCGAGGTGATCGAGGTGGTCGAGGCCTTCCGCGCGCCCGGCAACAGCTTTCTGATGCCGCCGGCCGGCGAGCCGCTGGGGCCGCAGGACTACCTCGACATCTCGCACGAAAGCCTGATCCGCAACTGGAGCAAGTTTGTCGGCTGGGTCGACAGCCAGGTCAAGCCGCCGCGCGTGCACACCGGCTGGGTCGAGCAGGAGGCCGAATCGGCGCGCGTCTATGAGCGCCTGTCGTCGACGGCGCTGCTGGCCAGCAAGCGGCAGGCGGCGCTGTGGGTACAGCCCGATCTCGGTGTCGCGCTGCAATGGCGGGCCACCCAGCAACCCAACCGCGCCTGGTCGCTGCGCTACAACAGCGCCTTCGAGCCGGCGATGGCCTTTCTGGCGGACAGCCAGGCCAAGGCGCAAGCGGTCGAAGACCGCATCAGCCGGCGCCGGCGCCAAGCCGCCCTGGCGGCCGCGCTGGTGTTCGCCCTGATGCTGACCGGCTCGCTGAACTGGCTGAAGGACGAGCTGTCAGCCGCCGACAAGATGGGCAAGCAGGCCCAGGAGACCAGCACAGCGTTGCAGCAGCACCGGGCGCTGGTGCAGCTTTACCAGGTCCGGCTGGCGGGCAGCGGCACCGCTGCGTCAGCGCAGGCTTGCCAGATCGCGGGCCCGCCCGGCGCGCCCTCGACCGGCCCCGACGGATTGGTGGCACGGCTCTGCGACCCCGGGCACACCCTGACGGCGGCCGACCAGGCCGAGTCCCTGGCGCTGGAGCAGGTGATAGACGGCCGTTGGGTCGATGCCAGCGCCCGCCTGAACGGGCCGGCGCCGGACGGCAGCGATCTGGCGCTGGCGCGCGAACTGCTGAACCGCCTGGCCACCACCCACAGCCCGGCGGACCGCGACGAGCGCGGACTGCTGCGCCGGCTCGCCGCCCTGCCGGCGTCCACCGACCCCGACCCGCCGCCCGGCACCCAACAAACCCGCAACGACGCCGGGAAGCTGCGCCATCCGGTGCACTACCGGATCGGCCAATTGCTGGCCACACAGGGGCTGACGGCGCTCAACGAAGAGGAGCAAAAGCTGCTCGATGCCTACGAGAGTGCCGGGCAGGCCCGCGGCGATGGTCGCAGCAGTTCCCAGCGCGAGAACAACACTGCGCGCGGCACCGCGCTGGCCGACGAGTTGCGCCGCCGGCCCCACGGTGCGGCCTATGCCGACCTGGCGATGCTGGCGCTCAAACCCGAATCGCGGGTGATCGAGTATGTGCAATCCGGTGCTGACTACCTGCGCGACTGGGCCTGGCTGATCGGTATCGTGATGGTCTGGCCGGCCTGGCGGGTGCGCCGCTGGCTGCAACTGCGCCAGCATCGGGCCATCCCCGCGCGGCCGAATCACCTGCGCCGGGTGGCGGCCCAAATGGTCGACTTCACCATCGCGGTCGGGCTGGCCCTGCTGGCCGGCGGGCTGGTATCGGCGCTGCTGGGCATCGGCCATCTGCTGGCGCGCGTCTCGGGCGGCACCGGCTGGATCGACGACAGCAGCGTCTTCGCCGGCGGGCTGGCCGCCACCACCTGGCTGCTGTGCCGCGATGCCTTGAAGCTGCGTTACCGCCGTTCGATCGGCATGGCCATGTTCGACCTGCGGCCGCTGTGCGACGCGGTGCCCGAGCCCGGCGCGATCGGCCTGTGGGTTTCGCTGCGCCGCAACCGGGTGCTGGCCTTGATCGCCCTGCTGTTGTTGGGCACCGGCCTGACGCTGGGGGTGGCCGGCGTGCTGCTGGTGGCGCCACTGAGCCTGTTGCTGTTTCCGCTGTTCAACTTCGGCTGGAGCCGCTGGCACCAGGGC
>JAYUQJ010000277.1:0-3780 GCA_043756825.1 Betaproteobacteria bacterium
CGAGGGCTGCAACCACCGCTGCACCTTCTGCATCATCCCCAGCCTGCGCGGCGACCTGGTCTCGCGCCCGGTCGGTGATGTGCTGGCCGAGGCCCGGGCGCTGTTCGAGAACGGCGTCAAGGAACTGCTGGTGGTCAGCCAGGACACCAGCGCCTACGGGGTGGACCTGAAGTACCGCACCGGCTTTTTCGACGGCCGGCCGGTCAAGACCCGCATGACCGAGCTGTGTGAACAGCTGGCCGGGCTGGCCGCCGCCCACGGCGCCTGGGTACGCCTGCACTATGTGTATCCCTACCCGCATGTGGATGAGCTGCTGCCGATGATGGCGGCCGGCCGCATCCTGCCCTACCTCGACGTGCCCTTCCAGCACTCGCACCCGGATGTGCTGCGGCGCATGAAGCGCCCGGCCAGCGGTGAGCGCAATCTCGAGCGACTCCTCAAGTGGCGCCAGGCCTGCCCCGAACTGGTGATCCGGTCGACCTTCATCGCCGGTTTCCCGGGCGAGACCGAGGCTGAATTTGCCCACCTGCTGGACTTTGTGCGCGAGGCCCAGATCGACCGCGCAGGCTGCTTCGCCTACTCGCCGGTGCAGGGCGCGACCGCGAATCAACTGCCCGGCGCCCTGCCGGCCGAAGTGCGCGAAGAGCGCCGTGCCCGCTTCATGGCAGTGGCCGAGCAGGTGTCGGTGCAGCGCCTGCAGCGGCGGGTGGGTGCCACCATGCAGGTGCTGGTCGACCGGGCGCCGGCGCTGGGCCGCAAGGGCGGCACCGGCCGCAGCTATGCCGACGCGCCCGAGATCGACGGCAGCGTGCGCCTGCTGCCGCCCGAGAAGGCCAGCAAGACCTTGAAGATGGGTGAGTTCACCCGCGCCCGCATCGTGGGCACCGAGGGCCACGACCTGATCGGCCAACCGATCTGACGCCCCGACGAGTTCTCCCCGACATGGCCTCCAACGACACATTGCCGACCCAACTCCTCCATCACCCCTACCAGCCGCCGGACGGCTGGCAGGCAGTGCCGCCTGGGGTGTTCAAGGCCTCGACGGTGATCTTTCCGGACGTGGCGGCGCTGCGCGCGCGCTCCTACACCGGCAAGACCGGCTACACCTACGGTCTGCGCGGCACGCCCACCACCTACCTGCTGGAAGAGCGCCTGGCCACGCTGGAGGGCGGGCGTTTCTGCATCCTGTCGCCCAGCGGCCTGGCGGCGATCATGAATGTCAACCTCGGCCTGCTCAAGCAGGGCGACGAGTTGCTGCTGCCGGCCAATGTCTACGGGCCATCGGCCGATCTGGCCGGCAGCGTGCTGTCGCGCTGGGGCATCAGCCACCAGTTCTACAACCCGATGGACCCGCTGGACCTGGCCGCCCGCATCACCGAGCACACCCGCCTGGTCTGGATCGAAGCGCCCGGCTCGGTGACGATGGAATTCCCCGACCTGTACGGCCTGATCGCGGCGGCGCGTGCCCGCGGCGTGACGGTGGCCCTGGACAACACCTGGGGCGCGGGCCTGGCCTTCCGGGCCTTCGACCTGGGCGTGGACATCGTGATGCAGGCACTGACCAAATACCCGTCGGGCGGCGCCGATGTGCTGATGGGCGCGGTGGTCACGCGCGACCCGGCGCTGCACCTGCGCATGCTCAAGCTGCACGGGCAGATGGGCCTGGGCGTGGCCGCCAACGATGCCGAGTTCATCCTGCGCGGCCTGCCCACGATAGGCCTGCGCTACCACGCCCATGACCGCGCAGCGCGTGAACTGGCCAGCTGGCTGGGGCGCCAGACCGGGGTGCGCCAGGTTCTGCACCCGGCCTTGCCCGGGTCGCCCGGCCATGCCCATTGGGCCGCCACCTGCAGCGCGGCGGCGGGCCTGTTCTCGGTACTGCTCGACCCAGCACTGCCGGCAGCACAGGTCGACGCGTTCGTGAACGCGCTGCGGCTGTTCCGCATCGGTTACTCCTGGGGCGGGCCGGTCAGCCTGGTCGTGCCCTATGACCTGGATGCGATGCGCAGCGACCGGTCTGGCCTGCCAGGCCATCTGGTGCGGTTTTCGATCGGGCTGGAGGCGGTGGCTGATCTGCAGGCCGATCTGGCCCAAGCCTTGCGTCAGCTGTATTGAGGCTGGGCCGGCTGGCCCATCGAGCAGGTTTTTTCCCAACATGCACGGCCCACATGGGCCGGGCGCGCCAAACAGGAGGGCTCATGGGTATCGTCAAGAATTTCATCAAGCGCAAGCTGGCCGACCGTGGCATGGAGATTTGCCAGCTCTACAAGAACGAGCACGAACTGCTGCCGCCCAACCATGGCTACAGCTTCCGCGAAACCCAGGCCTATCTGGCCCTGGCCAACCAGGGGCAGTTGTCGCTGCTGGAGAGCCGGCTGCTCGGGCAGATCGTGCGCGACAGCGACCCGACCCGGCCGATCATCGAGATTGGCACGCTGTTCGGCTATTCCAGCATCGTGATGACGCTGTTCAAGCACCCCGGGCAACCGCTGATCACGGTGGACAACTATTGCTGGAACCCGCTGGGGCTCAGCCCCGATGCGCAGTACGACACCACCCGCAATCGCCTCAAAGAAGCTACCGCCGATTTCTCGGTGCAGGTGCTGCGCATGGACAAGGAGGCCTTCTACCGCAGCTACCAGGGGCCGGCGCCGGCCGTCTTCTTCTGCGATGCCGACCACTCCTACGAGGCCACCAAGGCCGACATCCTGTGGGCCAGGTCGGTCGGCGCCTCGGTGATCTGTGGCGATGACTATGACCACCCCTTCCAGCGTGGCACCGCCCAGGCGGTGGACGAACTGGGCGGGCCCGCGCGTCTGGCCGGTGGCCTGTTCGTGATGTGACGCGCCAATGCGAAGGGCCTGCTTGCGCAGGCCCCCCCGGCAGTGCTGGCGGCCTGGCCGCCCGGAAAAAATCAGGCCTTGCGGCGACGGGCTGCCAGCAGGCCGGCCAGCCCCAGGCCCATCATCAACCAGCTGGTCGGCTCGGGCACTGCAACGGTCAGATTGTCCAGACCGGCGTAGAGCGATACGCCCGGCGCGCTCATCACCAGCGAGCTGAAGGCCACGTTGGACTTGAATCCGCGGTAGCTGTCGCCCACCGAGGTGGGCGTGAAGGTGGCAAAGGTGCCGTCGTTCAGGGTGACGGTGACCGACACCGACTGGAAGTTGTCACCGAAATCGGTGGCGTAGAAATTGCCGCCGACGGCATAGACATTGCCGCTGGTGAAGCTGACCGTCAGCGCTTCGTCAGGCGCGCTGGTGCCGAGAAATTCGCCAGAGGCGTAGAGGTCGCTCGGCGCTGCCACGGTATAGGCCAGGCCGTTGCCGGAAAACGGTGCCGGGCCTGCCGGCGGATTGGCCAGGTTGAAGTCTTCGGTGTAGGCCGTTGCCAGCCCGACCGCCGTCAGGAAGGACGCCGAGCTGGTGTAGGTCGTGGTGGCGGCCATCGACGAGGCTGACAGGGCCGCTAATGCGACGGTCGAAAGGAAGCGGTGAGCTGACAGCATTCAAGGTCCCTTGAAAGGATGTTGGGGGTAGAACCGACGCGGATTCTTGTCAACCAATGGTTACATGCGGCTCCCGCCGCGGCACCCTTTATCTAGGGGGGAGCCTGCGCCCGGTCTCACCAGCGCCGCAAGCCGATCCGGATGCGCACCCGCTCAGAACCGGGCGGGCCGCCGATCTAGTGCAGTGTTCAACGCTATTCGCGACATAAAACCGTGGATTTGCCGCTGTGGCGGCGTTGCAAATCCTCGCCATGCCACTGGGCATGGCTGCG
>JAYUQJ010000278.1:0-3779 GCA_043756825.1 Betaproteobacteria bacterium
GCGCCGACGATGCGGCCCTTCACGTTGAGCACGATCACGACCGTGAGCGCGCTGTACTCGGCGCTCTCGCAGCCCAGCCGCAGACGCAGGTCGACGATCGGCACGATCACGCCGCGCAGGTTGACCACGCCCTTGAGAAAGCCCGGCGCGTTGGCGATGCGGGTAGGTTGCTCGTAGGATCGGATCTCCTGTACCCGCAGGATGTCGATGCCGTACTCCTCGCCGCCCAGCCGGAAGGTCAGGTACTCGCCATTGGGTGCCCGCGCAGCGGCCGGGCGGCCCCCCTCGGCATCCAGTGCGTGTGCTGTGCCAGCAGGGGCGCCCTGGCGTGAGTCCTGTTGACTGGCAGGGGCGGCTTCGGTGTAGATGGCCATGGGCTTTCTCCGGGAAATCGTGAGGTATCGGGCAGCGGGTATGCGCTTGCTTGCATATCGGCCGGCGGCTGGTCAGGCTGAGTCGGGAGTTCTAGTCAACCGGTGATCGCGAAGCGCTGTACCAGATTGGTCAGCGATCGGGCCTGGTCGCGCAGCTGCTCGGCGGCGGCGCTTTGCTCCACCAGGGCGGCGTTCTGCTGGGTCATGCGATCCAGGTTGCCGACCGCCTGGCTGACCTGGCCGATGTCGTCGCGCTGCTGGCTGGACGCGGCAGTGATCTCGCTGATCATGGCTTCGACCCTTTGCACGCTGGCCACGATCTCGGTCATGGTGGCGCCGGCCTCGCGCACCTGGCGGGTGCCGGCATGGACCTGGTCGACGCTGTTGGCGATCAGGCCCTTGATCTCGCGGGCGGCTGCGGCCGAGCGCTGGGCCAGGCTGCGCACCTCGCTGGCCACCACCGCGAAGCCGCGGCCCTGTTCGCCGGCGCGGGCGGCCTCCACGGCCGCATTCAGGGCCAGGATATTGGTCTGGAAGGCGATGGCGTCGATGGTGCCGACGATGTCGGCAATGCGGCGCGAGGCCTGGTTGATGTCGTCCATGGTGCTGACCACCTGGCCGACGGCCGCGCCGCCGCGTTGCGCCACCTGGGCGGCGGTCTGGGCCAGGTTGCTGGCCTGTTGGGCGTTGTCGGCGCTGTTGCGCACCGCACAGGTGAGCTGGCCCAGCAAGGCGGCGGCCTGCTGCAGCTGGCTGGCGGTCTGTTCGGTGCGCTGCGACAGGTCGAGATTGCCGGCGGCGATCTCGGCACCGGCACCGGCCAGCGATTCAGCGGTTCCCTGCACCGTCTGCATCGAGGTACGCAGCTGCGTCACCATGCGGTTCAGGGCGCGCTGCAGATCGCCGATCTCGTCGGCGCGCGCGCTGGGGTCGACGCTGCGGAGATCGCCGTCCGCCACCGCCGCGGCCACTCCACCGGCCTGCTGCAAGGCGCGCATCACCCGGCGCAACATCACGGCGCAGGCTGCCAGGGTGGCCAGGGTGGCCAGAGTGCTTCCCAGCATCAGCCCTGCGGTGGTCTGGCGGGCCTGGGCTCGGGAGGCCTCGCTGGCGGCGGCTGCGGCGGATTCGATCGCCGCGACGATGTCGGCCAGCCCCTGGCTGGCGGACTTGAAGCTGGTGTCGGCGTTCTGCATGGCCGCCACACCGGTGTTGGGGTCGACCGAGGCCATGTCGACTGCACTGTCGGCCTGCTGGGCATATTTGGCCAGATCGGCCTGGATGCGCACCGCGCTGGCCGCCAGGCGGCTGCCCTCGGCCTGGCTGGTGGCCATTGACTTGAGCACTTGCGTCACCTTGTCCACCTGCTTGGGCAGGTCAGCGCGGTAGGCCTTGACGGCCTTGTCGTCGAGCGAGGCGATCAGCGCCACCGTGCGGTAGACACCGGCATGGATCTGGCCGGCCTGGGCCTGGGCGCTGGTGATTTCGCGCAGATGCACCAGATCGCCTTGGAAGGCCTGGGCATTGCGCGCCGCGTCCCGGTTCATCAGCCAGGCATTGAGCCCGCCGCCGGCCAGCGCGATCAAGCCGGTCAGCAGGGGTGCGAGGATCAGTTTGCTGCCGAGTTTCACGGTGAACTCCCGGGCGCGCCGTGCGCCATTGGCCATACAGGGTGGGCGTCAGGCCGCCAGGCAGTCACTTGTAGATGCCGCCGCAGACCACGGTGTCCTCGAGCTTTTCGCAGTACATCTGCTTGGGCTCGATCTTCTTGCTCACCGGGTTGGTGAACTTGTAGTCCTGCCAGAAGGTGTCCTTGGCCTGGGCCAGGTCGACCCGCTCCTTGACGAAGGCCTTGCCGTCCACATCCTTCAGATCGATCAGGTTCTTGCCGACCATCTTGTCGTTGGCGCCGTGCGCCCGCACCGTGCCGTCCAACCCGTAGACCACCAGGTAGAGATCGCGGTCGATGAACTGGCCCTGCTTGTTGCTGACTTCGGCATAGCCCTTGTCCCTGCCATTGGCCTTGATGAAGGCCACGCCTTTCTTCACCGCCGCCAGGGCGTCTTCCTTGCTGGCATTGCCCTCCTTGGCGTGGGCGCCGCCGGCGGCCAGCAGGGTGGCGATCAAGCCCGCACCGAGGCGGACCGACAGGTGCAGGGTGAGGGAGCGATGGGTGGATTTCATGGGGTGACTCCTGGTCCGGGGGGGAATGAAGCCGGCAGGCGCCGGCGGTGGCGGTCTCAGGTGTGGGTGGCAATCGCAGCGGCATGGCTCGGCACGCGGAAGCGGGCCACCACGGTCTGCAGGCGGTCAGCCTGGCCTTGAAGGCTGGCGGCGGCCTGGGCGCTCTGCTCGACCAGGCCGGCGTTCTGCCGGGTCATCTGGTCGAGCGCGCTCACCGCGCCGTTGACCTGGCCGATGTCGTGGCTCTGTGCGCCGGCGGCGCTGGTGATCTCGCGGATCGTGCTGCTGACGTTCTGTACGCTGCTGACGATATCGCCCATGGTCTGGCCGGCATCGCGCACCAGGCGGGCACCGTTGTCGACCCTTTCGACCGAGGCGCTGATCAGGGTCTTGATCTCGCGTGCCGCTGCGGCCGAGCGCTGGGCCAGGCTGCGCACCTCGCTGGCCACCACCGCGAAGCCGCGGCCCTGCTCGCCCGCGCGGGCCGCCTCGACCGCCGCATTCAAGGCCAGGATATTGGTCTGGAAAGCGATGCCGTCGATGGTGCCGACGATGTCGGCGATGCGCTGGGACGAGCCGTTGATCTCGTCCATGGTGCTGACCACCTGCGCCACCACCGCGCCGCCGCGCTCGGCCACGCCACAAGCCGACTGGGCCAGCGCGCTGGCCTGCAGGGCCGCGTCGGCGCTCTGCTGCACGCCGGCGGTGAGCTGGCGCACCGACCCGGCGGTGTCGCGCAGCTGGCTGGCGGCCTGTTCAGTGCGGCCGTTCAGGTCGGCATTGCCCGAGGCCACGCCGCTGGCGGCAGCCTGGATGCTGGCCGAGGCCGCGCGCACATCGCCCACCAGCGCGCCCAGCGCAGCCTGCATGTGGGCCAGGGCGCGCAGCAGCTCGGCGGCCTCGTCCCGGCCGTCGATCTGCACGGTCTGGCTGAGGTCGCCCTCGGCAATGGCCAGGGCCAGGCTGCGGGCCTGGTCCATCGGCCCGATGATCGAGCGCGAGTTCATCAGGGTCAGCGGCACCACCAGCACCATCACCAGCACCATCACCAGCGCCAGCACGCCGACGAAGGCCCACATCGTTTGCTGCATCGACGCATGGAAGGCTGCCTGGGTGGCAATCGCTTCCTGGTCGACGATCTTGTCGATGGCCACCAGGTGCTGCTCCGCGGCAGCGCGGTGCTGCTTGGCCCGGCCCAGCATCTTGTCGGCCGCCAGGGCC
>JAYUQJ010000279.1:0-10664 GCA_043756825.1 Betaproteobacteria bacterium
ATCGACAGCAGGTAGGGCAGCATCAGGTAGAGCTGGTAGGGCAGGCCACCGGAGTCTGCCTGTTGCAGGCGCAGTTGCAAAGCGTCGAAGAAGCCGAACAGCAGCGCACCCAGCAGCGCCTTGCCCGGCTTCCAGCCCGCGAACACCACCAGCGCCACGCAGACCCAGCCGCGGCCGTTGACCATATTGAAGAAGAAGGCATTGAAGGCCGCCAGCGTGAGAAAGGCACCGGCCACGCCCATCAGCGCCGAGCCGGCGATGATCGCCCCGGTGCGCACCCTGGCCACCGAGATACCCTGGCTTTCCACCGCCTGCGGGCTTTCGCCGGCCATGCGCAAGGCCAGGCCGGCGGGGGTGCGGTACAGGCCGTAGCCCAGCAGCGGCACCAGCACCAGGGCCAGCAGCGTCAGCGGTGTCTGTTGCTGCAGTACCGGGATCGGCAGCCAGCTCATCGCCGCAAAGGGCTCGATGGTGGGCGGGGTGTTGACCTTGGGAAATGCCACCCGGTAGCTGAAGTAGGACAGCGCGGTGGCCAGCATCGTCAGCCCCAGCCCGGCCACATGCTGGGACAGCGCCAGCGTCACGGTCAGCAGCGCATGCAGCAGCCCGAACAGCGCCCCCACGGCCGCTGCGGCCAGCACCCCGCCCCACAAGGGCGCGCCCAGGTAGACCGCAAACCAGCCGGCAAAGGCGCCGGCCACCATCAGGCCCTCGATGCCCAGGTTGAGCACGCCCGCGCGCTCGCACAGCAGCACCCCCAGCGTGCCGAAGATCAAGGGCGTGGCCACGCGCAGCACGGCCACCCAGAAGGGCAGGCTCAGCAGCGTGTCGGCCAGGCTCACGGTGCGGCCCTGAGGCGATCGAAGCGCAAGCGGTAGCGCGTCAGCATGCTGGCTACCAGCACCGCCAGCAGCGCGCTGGCCACCACCGCGTCGGCCAGGTAGGTGGGCACGCCGATGGCGCGGCTCATGCTGTCGGCACCCACCAGCACGGCGGCCACGCCGATACTGGCCGCCACCACCGCCAGCGGGTGCAGGCCGGCCAGCATGGCGATCACGATGCCGGTGTAGCCATAGCCGGGTGACATGTCCAGCGTGACATAGCCGGTGCGGCCGGCCACCTCCACCGCGCCGGCCAGGCCGGCCAGCCCGCCCGACAGCAGCGCCACCCACAAGGTGGTGCGCAGCACGGGCACGCCGGCAAAACGCGCCGCCCGGGCATTGGCGCCCAGCGCGCGGATGTCGAAGCCGAGCGTGGTGAATCGCAGCAAGAGCCAGAGCAAGAGCGCGGCACCGATGCTGATCAGCAGGCCGCTGTGGACGCGTGTCTGCGCTATCAGCTTGGCCAGGTCGAGCCCATCCACCAGGCCCATGCTCTGCGGCCAGCCCATTGCCGAGGGATCCTTCATCGGCCCGTCCAGCAGCGCGCCCACGCCCAGCAGCACGATGAAGTTCAGCAGCAGGGTGCTGACCACCTCGTCCACGCCCCAGATCAGCTTCATCAGCGACGGGCCCAGCAGCAGCAGCGCGCCGGCCGCCATCGCTGCGGCCAGCATCAGCGGGAACAGCAGCGCCGGTGGCGCATCGATGGTGCCACCCCCCACCGCCACGGCGGCGATGGCGCCGGCATAGAGCTGGCCCTCGGCGCCGATGTTGAACAGCCGGGCCTTGAAGGCCACGGTGGCGGCCAGGCTGGTGAGCATCAGCGGGATCGCGCGGGTCAGGGTTTCGCTGAGCGCAAACACCGAGCCGAAGGCGCCCTGGGCCATCAGGCCGAAGGTTTGCAGCACCGGCGCGCCGGCCGCCGCCACCAGTGCGGCGGCGATGGCCATCACCGCTGCCAGCGCGGCCAGGCCGTTGCGCAGGCCGTCCTGCCAGCGGGGGTGGGCGCGGGCTTCAAGCCGCATGGCGCGGGGCCTCCTCGGCACCCGCCATGGCGAGGCCCAGCTGCTCGCGGGTCCAGCCCTCGGTGGGCCGGGCCGGGCTCAGCCGGCCATGGCAGATCACCGCAATCCGGTCGGCCAGCAGTTCAATCTCGTCCAGGTCGTCGGAGATCAGCAGCACTGCCGCCCCGGCGTCGCGCGCCGCGCGCAGCCGGCCGTGCACGAAGTTGACGGCGCCGATGTCCAGCCCCCAGGTGGGCTGGTGGGCCACGATCAGCAGCGGCGTGCGGCCGTCGGCGCGTTGCAGCACCCGGCCGAGGATCAGCTTTTGCATGTTGCCGCCCGACAGCGCCCGGGTGGGCCGGGCGGGCGCGGCACCGCGCAGATCAAACGCGGCGATCACCTGGCGCGCATAGGCCAGCGCCGCACCGCGCCGCACCCAGCCCCAGCGCGACAGCGTGGGGGTGTGCAGGGCCTCGGCGCAGAGGTTTTCCCAGACGGCCAGGTCGCCCACCACGCCGATGGCCTGCCGGTCCTCGGGCACGCGGGCCACGCCCTGCGCCGCCACCGCCCGGGCTTGCCGGGCCAGCGGCCGGCCGTCGAGCAGCAGCGTGCCGGCGCTGGCGCTGGCCACGCAGCACAACAGCTCGGCCAGCAGGCCCTGGCCATTGCCCGAGACGCCGGCGATGCCCAGCATCTCGCCGGCTTCGATATCGAAGGACACCGCCTGCAAATGCACCTGGTCGCCGCGGGCGGCGAGTTGCCGCACCGCCAGCCGGGGCGCGCTGCCCGGCGGGGGGGTGCGCGGCGGCCGGATCTCGCGCTGTAGGCCCAGCACCGATTGGCCCACCATCCAACGCGCCAATTCGGCCTTGTTCGTGTCGGCGGTGCGGGCCTCGGCCACGGTCTTGCCGCCGCGCAGCACCTGCACCCGCTGCGAGACCGCCATCACCTCGTCGAGCTTGTGGCTGATGAAGATCACCGCCATGCCCTGCGCCACCAACCGGCGCAGGGTGTCGAACAGGCTGAGGCTTTCCTGCGGGGTCAGCACGGCGGTGGGCTCGTCCAGCACCAGCACCCGGGCGCCGCGGTACAGGGCCTTGAGGATCTCCACCCGCTGGCGCTCGCCCACCGACAGCGCAGCCACGGTGGCGCGCGCATCCACCTGCAGGCCGGCGTCTTGCGCCACCCGGCGCAAGCGCGCCTCGGCCTGCGCGCGGCGGGTGACGGGCGAGGCCAGCGATTCGGTGCCCAGCATCACGTTGTCCAGCACCGACAGGTTGTCGGCCAGCGTGAAGTGCTGGTGCACCATGCCCACGCCGGCGGCCAGTGCGGCGCGGGTGTCGCCGGGCGGCAGCGGCCGGCCGAAGACCTGCACCTGCCCGGCGTCGGCCAGATAGTGGCCGAACAGGATGGCCATCAGCGTGGATTTGCCGGCGCCGTTTTCGCCCAGCAGGGCCAGCACCTCACCGGCCTGCAGCGTCAGCGAGATGTCGTCATTGGCCAGCAGATCACCAAAGCGCTTGGTGATGCCCTGCAGGCGCAGGACCGGGGCAGTCACCCTAGTACTTCGTTTCACCAAACCGCTTACATGAAATCGCGTCTTCGTCCGCCATGCGTCGTTGCAAATCCTCGCCATAGCCACGGCTATGGCTGCGGATTGCGCCTAGGAGCCTGTCGGACTTGGGCAACGTCGGCTGCAGTTTGGCCGCAGCGGTCCATTTTTCGCCGGCTTTTTGCCCAATAGCTACAGCTATGGGGCTGCAAATCCGACAAAAACTGTCTTCGCTGGGGTCAAACTTCGCTTCGACGCCCCAAGTCCGACAGGCTCCTAGCGTGCGAGGTTTCTCGCATCGCCAAGGACACCTGACCATGAACGCCCTGATTCGCACCATCGCCGCAGCCGCTGCACGGGTGGTCGCCGGCGCCGCATTGGCGGCACCCAGCTTCGTCAACGGCCTTGCCATCGACGGCGCGCTGCTCGACTCGACCGGTATCACCGTCAACAACGGCCGCGTCGGCTTCTTCTCCGACATCTATTACGACCCCAACCGCCAAGAGTGGTGGGGCCTGTCTGACCGCGGACCGGGTGGCGGCACGATCAACTACGACACCCGGGTGCAGCGCTTCACCCTGGACGTGGACCTCAACACCGGCGCGATCAGCAACTTCAGGATGGTCGACACCGTGGTATTCGAGAGCGCTGGCAACGGCCTGAACGGCCTCGCACCCAACCCCACGAATGCGCTTGGTCTGGCCTTCGATCCTGAAGGGATCGTGGTGAATCCGCACACAGGCACCCTGCTGGTTTCGGACGAGTACGGTCCGTCAGTGCGCGAGTTCAGCCGCAGCGGCGAACTGCTGCGCACCTTCACCACGCCGAGCCAGCTGGTGCCGCGCAATGCAGGCACGGGCGTGGCCAACTTCGCTGGCGATTCGGGCAACACGGCGGGCAAGCGCAGCAACCGCGGCATGGAAGGCCTGGCCATCAGCCCCGACGGCAAGTTCGCCTTCGGCATGCTGCAAAGCGCCATGCTCGATGAGGGCGGCAGCAACGGCAGCGTGAGCCGCATCGTCAAGTACGACCTGGCCAGCGGCACCGCCGTGGCGCAGTACGCCTACCCGATGAAGCGCAGCAACCAGGGTCAGGGCACATCGGCGCTGGTCGCGATCAACGACCATGAGTTCTTCGTGCTCGAGCGCAACAACCGCGGGGTGGGCGCTGGCGCCGAATTTGCCACCGCCGACAAGGAGGTCTACCGCATCGACCTGACGGGCGCCACCGACGTGAGCAGCATCGATCTGGATGCAGCCGGTGCGGTCTATACCAAGGTCAGCAAGTCGGCCCAGATCCTGGACCTGGACGCCAATTCCCTGGCCGCCCTGGGCAACAAGTCGCCTGAGAAATGGGAGGGCCTGGCCATCGGCCCGAAGCTCAACAACGGCAGCCACCTGCTGCTGGCTGGCACCGACAACGACTACAGCGTTACCCAGAATGGCAGCAATACCCAGCTGGACGTGTGGTTCGACTTCAGCGCCGCCGATCCCTATGCCAGCAGCATCCAATGCCCGCTGGACAGCACCACCGGTTGCGTGGCAACCACCGGCGGCGCCGCCGCCCCCTGGAACGCCAGCCTGAAACTGCTACCGGGCGTGCTGCATGCCTACGCCATCAGCAGCGCAGACCTGGGGGCTACACCGCGCCCGTGCCCGAGCCCACCACCTACGCCTTGATGCTCGCCGGCCTGGCCGGCATGCTGGCACTCGGCCGCCGCCGCGCCGGGCGCTGAACAACTGCAGCGGCAGGGGCCCACACGCCTGCCCGGGCGACATGGCCGCCGCCATCACCCTGCGCCGCCGCGTGGCGGGTGACGATCGCCGCCCAGGGCGCCCCGGCTCAGTGAATCGTCAGCGCAAAGTCCTGCGCCAGCCAGCCGGTGGCCCGCGCATCGGCATGCGCTGCGTCCTGTGCTTCGGCTTCAGGCGGCCGCGGCGGCTGGGGCGGGGCGCCGCGCAGGCTGACATGGGCGGCATGCGCCGCGTCGGCCTGCACCATCGCGCCGGCCATGTCGGGCGTCAGCGGCCGCGCCAGCAGATAGCCCTGGCCGAGCTCGCAGCCCAGGGCCAGCAGCTGTGACAGCTGGGCCGGCGTCTCGATGCCCTCGGCGATGACCGTCTTGCCCAGGGCCTGGCCCAGCGTGATCACCGCCCGCACCACCTCGGCATCCTTGGAATCCAGGCTGTCGGCCTGCAGCCGCTGCACGAAGGAGCGGTCGATCTTCAGGCTGGTGATGGGCAAGGTGGACAGGTAGGACAGCGAGGAATAGCCGGTACCGAAATCGTCCACGCTCAGGCCCACACCGATCTCGCGCAGCTGGGCCATCACCTCGAGTGCGCTGTCGAGGCGGTGCATCAGCGTGCTCTCGGTGATCTCCAGCGTCAGCTGCCAGGCCTCGAGCTGGTTCATCAGCAGCGCGCTCGAGACCTGGGCGACGAAGCTGGCCCGGCACATGTCGGTGCCCGAGACATTCACATGCACCCGCGGCTTGCGCGCCTGCGGCGACAGCGTCTGGAAGGCCTTGATCTGGGCGCAGGCCGTGCTCAGCACCCAATCGGTCAGGGCGCTGATCATGGCCGAGTCTTCCGCGATGGGCACGAAGGTGGCGGGCGGCACCGGCCCCAGTTCAGGATGGGTCCAGCGCACCAGCGCCTCGAAACTGTCGATCGTGCCGTCGTCGAGCCGGTAGATCGGCTGGAAGGCCAGCGACAACTGCCGGCTCTCGATGGCCCGACGCAGGTCGCGTTCCATATTGACCTGGGCCGCCAGCTGGGCCCGCAGGCTGGCGTCGAACAGTGCGATGCGGGCACGGCCGGCGGCCTTGGCCCGGTACATCGCGATATCGGCATCGCGCAGCACGTCGCCCGGCGTGTCATAGCCGACGCTGCTGAAGGTGATGCCGATGCTGGCGCTGCTGGTCACCTCGGTGCCGTCCAGCATGTAGGGCTGGGCCAGCGCACGCTGCAGCCGCTCGGCCATGGCCAGGGTGGCGTCTTCGTGGCCGAGGTTCTCGACCAGGATCGCAAACTCGTCCCCGCCCAGCCGGCCGACGGTGTCATTGGGTCGCACCTGCAGGCGGATGCGCTGCGCGACCATGGTCAGGAAACGGTCGCCGGCGCTGTGGCCGAGGGTGTCGTTGATCAGCTTGAAACGGTCGAAATCCAGGTACATCACCGAGAACTGCCAGCGCTTGTCGCGGTGACAGCGCTCGATCGCCTGGGCCAGGCAGGCGCCGAAGCGGATCCGGTTGGCCAGCGAGGTCAGGCTGTCGTGGTAGGCGATGTGCTGCAGCTGGGCCTCGGCGTCACGCCGCGCGGTGATGTCCTGGGCCTGCAGGATCAGGCAGGGCTCGGTCACGCCGCGGTCGGAGAAGTGGCCACTGTGCAGGGCGACATAGACGACCTCGCCGCTGGCCCGCACGCAGCGCAATTCGACCGTCGAACCCGAGGGATCGGCCGATCCCGGCAGGCTGGCCAGGGTCAGCGCATGGGCCGGCGTGCCCAGGGCACTGGCCACCAGGGCGCTGGCATCGCGGGCCAGCAGCGCGGTCCATTGCGCAGACAGGATGGGCAGGTCCTCCGGGTGCACGAACTGCTTGAAATCCTGGCCTGTCATCACCTCGTCGCTGCTGGCCAGCAGCGCGCACAGCGCCGGGTTGACCTGCAAGACCTGGCCCTGCTTGGACACCAGTGCCATGCCGATGGCCGCATGCGAGAAGGCACTGTGGAAGCGCAGCTCGCTCTGGCGCAGCTCCTGCAGGTGGCGCGCGGCCTGGGCGGCCTCGCGTTCGGCGGCCTCGATCCGCACCGCCTGCGAACGCTCATCCGACTCGCGCTGGCGAAAGTGGTAATGCAGCATCACCAGCAGCAGGATGATGATGGGCACCGCGCCGGCCATCACGCCGATGCCGGTGGCCTTGAAGGTGAGGTAGAGCAGACCGGCGATCAAGGCGCTGGCCGCATAGGTGGTGCCGACCCAGCCAAAGTTCGACAAGAAGGCCGCCAGGCGCAGGGGCTCGTCGCGCTTGAGGTGCACCACCAGGGTGATCAGGAAGGTGTTGACCGCAAAGTGGCCGATCGCAAACACCATCGCCAGCACCACCACCAGGGCCTCGCCCAGCGCGCCACTCAGACTGAAGAGTTGCACCGTGGCCTGGAAGGCCGAGCCCATCAGCAACATCGACACACTGGCCGTGGACGGGCTGGCCAGGCGGCTGGTCCAGCGCTGGGAGGTGCGCGCCGAGCCGATGAAGGCCTCGCAGGCGGCCGCCAGCGCTGCCGCCGCCGGGCCCTGCATCAGCAGCAGCAGCATGATGAACACTTCACCAGCGGCAAAGGAATTCTTCGATCCCGGGATGCGCACCGGGAACAGGCCGGCCAGCATCGCCACACCGCAGCCGAACAGGATCTGCACCTGGATCTCGACCGGCAGGCTGGCCAGGTGGCTGACTGCGTACAGCTGGATCACCAGACCAAGTATCACCAGGGTCCACCAGTAGGCGGTGGCCTTGGCGTTGTAGTCCGGCATCAGCGCAGCATGCAGCCGCTGCCAAGGCCGGCGCAGGGCGGCAGACGACGGTGGGGGATCGCTCGGCATGGTCGACATCTGGCTGGCCTGGCTCTGGCTCCGACGCTGGGCCCTCAAAACGCAGGGGTTCAGTGGGGTTTTCGGTCGATCCGGCGGCAACTTGAGGCCATTGCCGGGCGCCGGGATGGCGCCTGCACGGCCCGGACAGTCTGACCCGGACACGCATCGCGCGCCGGGGCCGGCAGCGGGCGGCTGCGGCCCCGGGACAAGCGCCGCAGACTCAAGGCTCGCCCAAGGGCGACGCCGGGCTGGACGCGCGTATCGACCCGCTGACGCTTTCGCTCAGCACCACGCCCTCGCTCAGCACCACGCCTTCACTGAGCACCACGCCCTCGCTGAGCACCACGCCTTCGCTCAGCACCACGCCTTCGCTGAGCACCACGCCCTCGCTCAGCACCACGCCTTCGCTCAGCACCACGCCTTCGCTCAGCACCACCCCGCTGCCACTGATCAGCCAGGACGACAGCGTGGACGTCGGCAGGAACACCCCGGTGGCGCCGACCTTGGAACTGCTGCCCACCAGCGAGGTGCCCATGCGCACCCCGGCGGTGACCAGCGCACCGTTCGGGCCCAGCCCTTCGACGAACGACTGCGGCACGCTGTTGGCCGCCACCGTGGCACTGGCCGGCCAGTAGTCGATCTGCGTGCGCCGCACGGTGTTGCCGCCCCAGGCCAGGCGCGGGTCCCAGATCGCCTGGTATTTGGTGAACAGCGCATCGCCGGTGGCAACCTGCCGGCCACCGACAAACACCATGCGCGACCAGTTGAAGGTCTGACCCGCCACGGTGGACGTGGGGGTGGGCAGCTCAGTCAGGTTGATGGGCTGGCCCGGCTGGATGGTGCCGGCCGCGATGCGGCTGGCGGTGTCGGACCGCAGCGCCCGGGCCAGCCTTACCGCACCGTCGACATTGACCAGGCCCGCCCCCTGTTCAACCAGGGCCGCACCGGTCAGCGCCTGGGCGCTGTACTGCAGGATGGCCTTGATCATCGGCGGGGTCAGGCCCGGGTTGGCTTGCAGCAACAACGCCACCGCGCCGCTGACCACTGGCGCCGCCACCGATGTGCCGCTGAGCAGCATCTGGGTGCGGCCATAGGTCTGGGCATTGGTCAGCCCGCTGAGCAGCCCGGCGTTGCTGCTTGCCAGCTTGTTCCAGGCGCCGGACTGGGTGCCGGTGCCGGTGGCTGCGGCGCTGATGATGCGGTTGCCGGGCGCCACCAGATCGGGCTTGAGCAGGTTGTCCACCGTGCGAACGCCATTGACATCGACCAGCGCACCGCGGGTCGGCCCGCGCGAGCTGAAACCATTGACCGTGTCATCGCCGCGCAGCAGGGTGTTGCGCATGTGGGACGAGCCGACGGTGATCACGGTCGGGTCATGGCCGGGTGAACCCACGGTGCCGAAGGTGGTGCTGCCCGAAATCTGGCCGAAATTGCCGGCCGCCACCACCACCGTGATGCCCGCTGCGGTGGCATTGCGCGCGGCTCGGGCCAGCGGGTCGGTCTGCCAGGATTCGGTCGAGGCCGCCGCCAGGCTCAGGTTCATCACCCGGATGTTGTACTTGCGGGCGTTGTAGAGCACCCAATCCATGCCGGCCAGGGTATCGGCCATGGTGCCCGACCCGTCCTCACCGAGCACCCGCACATCGATGATCGACGCGCCCGGCGCAACCCCGGTGCTGTCTTGCTGGGTGTCGTAGGTACCGCGGCCGCCTGCTACCGCAGCCACATGGGTGCCGTGGCCATAGCCATCGGGCACCGGCGCCGCCGCATGGTTGAGGTAGGCCTCGATCTGGTCCTGTTCGGGGGTGCCGGGTGCGACCGCCCAGGCCTGTGCGGCATAGCCGCCCCTGCCCACCAGATCGACCTGGCGCACCACCCGGCTGACACCGGCGGCGTTCTTGAAGTGTTCATGCGCGGCCATCACGCCCGAGTCGAGCACCGCGATGCCCACGCCGCTGCCGTCCAGCCCGGTGTAGGTGGTGGCGCCGGTGGCGCTGCGCACCAGGGCACTCGACGCACCCGTGACAAACTCCAGCGAGCTGGCGGCCTTGCGGGTGGCGCGGTTGGGCGAGATCGACTCGACGTCGCTGCGCGCGTCGAGCTGCTTCAGTGCCTTGGTCGGCAGCGTCACCGACAGGGCGCGCACCGTGTTGAAGCGGGCATTGACCGTGCCACCCATCGCCTCCACGGCGCGGCGCAGGTCCTGCATCGCCGGGTCGGGCGAGTTGCTGACCACCACCGCATCGACATAGCGTTGGCCGTTTTTCTCCTTGACCCATTTGTGGCCTGGCAACACCGGGGCGGCTACCGCCGCCTGCAGGTCCTTGGCCGATTTCTGGATCTTGGGCTTGCTGCCCGCATGCACGCCCAGCCCGGCCACCAAGGCCAGCGAGGACAGCAGCGCCAGGGTCAAGGGCCGCAACAGGCGGCGCTCGATCAACACGATGAACGGCATCAGAAAACCCATCTTTTGGCCTCTTTCCAGGATTGCTTGCCATGCTGGTTGGAACTGCTGTCGGCAATGGCCGCGATGATGGAGAAATTCCGGCCGGTGCAACCGCCCCCCGGTTCGCGGGGGGTCAGGAATGCACGGCCACAAGTCACGCATTCCCGGGGCAGGCGAGGCACTCGGCGGGT
>JAYUQJ010000280.1:0-10613 GCA_043756825.1 Betaproteobacteria bacterium
CGTCTGCCGCACGCGCAGAGTCGCGCGCGCGTCCAGCGCCACCGGGCGGAAGTCGCGCCGCGTCGCGGCCTTTTTCAGTGCCGCGAGGTCGAGCCCGGCAGCGGCGAACAGCCGCTCGGCGGCGGTGTCGCTGATGCCGGCGCCGGCCGGCGGGTCGCCGACGCGGCGGTCGGCCTGCCGGATGTCGAATTCCTCCTGCCCGTAGTCGCTGGCGGCGTCCTTCCAGGTCGGCGTGCCGAACTGCCCAGGCACGAAGATGTGGATGCGCGCCACCGCGCCGCGCTGGCGGGCGACCTCTCGCTTGTGGTCGCCTTGCGAATAGAAGGTGACGGCTGGGCCGCCGAACAGCGACGCGTCGAGCTTCGACGGGTCGCGCGGATCGGGTACCTGCGGGTCGTTCGGCAGCACGAGCAACGCCTTGCCGCGCACGTCGACGTCCTTGAAGTCGTCCCAGCCGAACTCGGGCGCAACGACGCCATGGCCGACGAACACCAGCGGCAGGTTGTCGACGCGCACGTCGGGAAGCTGCCAGCGCGCGCCGCTCTGGGAGTCGACCGGCTCGGCGAGCGCGATGCGCTGCCCGCCCACTTCGAACACCAGTTCGCCCTTCGGCCGGCCGCCGATCAGCGGCACGTTCTGCACGTAGGTGCCGTCGGGGTTGCCGGGCTTCAGCCCGAGCCGGCGGAACTCGCCGACGAGGTAGTCGACGGTGCGCTGCTCGCCGCGCGTGGCGGGCGCGCGGCCTTCGAACTCGTCCGAGGCGAGCGTACGCAGGTGGCGCATCATCGATACGGCGTCGATGCCCGCCTCGGCGGCCTGCAGGTCGGCTTCGGAGGTCGGCGCACGCGGCGCCATCGCGCAGGATTGCAGCAGCACGGCACAGGCGGCTGCCAGGGTGGCTCGCTTCATCGCTTCACCTCCTTGTCTCACATCGCATGCGGGCCGGCGCGATCTTGCGCGGCGGCACAGGAGCGCCAGCAGGACCGTGCCTCGCGACGGCAATGTGACGTCCGACCATGCTTTTCCATTCGCGATGCTGCCATTTCCCCGGGCGAGACGCATCCGTCCGATTGATGACGAGGCCCCGTGGGGCGCGACGTTGCGTCCTTCTCGCCGAAGCGTGATTGAGAGCGAACATCTTCTGTAGGCCGGATGCCTCCTCGACGCCTCGAGCCGGTCGCGTCCGACAGTGCGAGGCCCGCTATGGTCACTGGGCACCGACTACCGTCGCGCCCGTCACGGCCTGCTATCCCTCGATCAGTCCGCGCAACACGGCGAACGGCCGGTCACGGCGGCGTGGGGTTCATTGCGGACGGCTTTGGTGTGGATCGCGAAGCGGTTGCAAGGGGCAACGTCGGCCGTCGGTTGGCGCCGCTGGGCGCAAGGGCAACGGCGCGCGTCGCGACGACGGAATGTTAGCCGACCTGCGCTCGTCGCCGGGCGGCCTGGAGGGTGCCGAATCGGTCGAGCGACGCTTGGCCGACCGCAGGCCAAAGGGACAGCACGAATGCTTCATTCGCCGACCTGCCTTCCGACAACGCCGCCGTGACTGGCGCGCGTTCGTGTGTACCATGCGCGCTGCCAAAAGGAGGGGATGCATGAGCCAGTCAGGCGTTTTTGCGCAAATGGTCGCGCTGGTCGGCGATGCGGCGATCCTGTGGCGGCGGCTGCAGGGCAGGGTGCATCAGCCCGCGGTAGGCGCCACACCGACGATTCCCGCGCCAAGGCCGCAGGGCCTCATCCCCACGCTCAAGATGCCCACGGCCAGGGGCTGGACGCCGGGGCAGAAGCCGGTGGCCGCACCCGGTCTGAAGGTCAACGCGTTCGCCACCGGCCTGAAGCATCCGCGCTGGATCCACGTGCTGCCCAATGGCGATGTCACTGTGGCCGAGGCCCTGCTCATTCCCGCGCCGGTCAAGTCGATCTTTGGCCATGCCATGGTCAGCACGATGCGGCGCGCCGCCGCGATTGGCGTCAGCCCGAATCGGATCACGCTGTTGCGCGACGCCGACGGCGACGGCGTGGCCGAAATCCAGGAGCCCCTGATCGAAGGCCTGAGCCAACCCTTCGGCATGGCCCTGCTGGGCGACACTTTCTATGTCGGCAATACCGACGGCGTGGTCGCCTTCCCCTACACCCCCGGCGCCACCCGCATCACCGGTGCCGGGCGGCCGCTGTGCAGCTTCAAGCCCGGCGGCCACTGGACCCGCAGCCTGCTGGCCAGCCCCGACGGCAGCAGGCTCTACGCCGGTGTCGGCTCGCTCAGCAATATCGGCGAGGCCGGGCTGGACCTGGAACATGGCCGCGCCTGCATCTACGAGCTCGACCTGGCCGGCGGCAGCCACCGGGTCTTCGCGCGCGGCCTGCGCAACCCGGTGGGCCTGGCCTGGGAGCCCACCACCGGCCGGCTCTGGACCGTGGTGAACGAGCGCGACGGGCTGGGCGACGAAACCCCGCCCGACTACCTCACGTCGGTGCGCGACGGCGGCTTCTACGGCTGGCCCTACTGCTACTGGGGCCAGACCGTGGACGACCGGGTGCCGCAGGATGCCGCCGCAGTGGCCCGCGCGGTGACGCCCGATTACGCGCTGGGCGGCCACACCGCCTCGCTGGGCCTGTGCTGGATGCCGGGCGGCACCCTGCCCGGATTTCCCGAGGACGGCATGGTCATCGGCCAGCATGGGTCCTGGAACCGCAGCACGCTCAGCGGCTACAAGGTGGTGTTCGTGCCCTTCGCCGGTGGCCGTCCGAGCGGGCCGCCGCGCGACATCCTGGGCGGCTTTCTGGCGCCTGATGAAAAGGTGTCCTATGGCCGGCCGGTGGGCGTGGCCCTGGCCGCCGACGGCGCCCTGCTGGTGGCCGACGACGTGGGCGACGTGATCTGGCGCGTGGCGCCGGCGCAAACGCCGCCGCAAACGCAACCGCAACCGCAACCGCAACCGCAACCGCAACCGCAACTGCAACCGCAGACGCAGCCGACCTGATCGCCCGCACTCGGGTTCGACAATCAAAAGCCACCGGCGCCGCCGAACATGCGTGCAAATCGCACTGCAGGCGCTGGTGCGAGGCCCGAGCCCCTCGCCATCGGGATGGCTTGCAGACGCTGCCATGCTCCAATACGATCGTTTTTATCAAAAATCGGTCTCCATGAACTCCCCTGCGACTCGACCCCTTCTTTCGGCATCGCACTTGTGGGCCGCGTTGGCCCTGCTGGGCCTGGCCGGCTGCGGCGGCGGCGATGGCACGGCCGACCCGATCACCGTCGACCGGCTGGCCTGGGGTGAGCTGAGCACCTTTACCGTCACCGGCACCAACCTCACGTCGGGGGTCAGCTTCACCGTGCAGGGCTGCGACGGGCGGGTCAACCTGCCCGGCGGCTCGTCGACCCAGCAGCAGTTCACCTGCCGGCCGAATGCCGGTTTTGCGGTGCGGGTGGGCGTGGTGGCGAACGGCGCCGAGTTCTACCGCAAGGTCTTCGAGGTGCCGGTGTCGGCCGCCACGGTGGCCAACGGTAATCCCTTGAGTTTTGACCGGCTGCGCTACGGCCAGACCAGCACCTTCACCCTGAGCGGCGCGGCCCTGGACACCGGCGTGCAGCTGCAGGTGACCGGCTGTGCCAACCTGACCCTGCTGGCCGACAGCAGTGCCAGCCAGCGCAAGTTCAGCTGCCTGCCCACGGCCGCCCTCAAGGTGGCGCTGGCCCTGAGCAACGGCCTGGCGGCGGTCTACGAGACCAGCCTGCCCGTGCCGGCGCCCCAGGTGACGCTGGTCACCTCGCTGGGCACGGTGGTGGTCGAACTCGACCCGGCCAAGGTGCAGCTGACGGTGGACAACTTCCTGGCCTATGTGGACAGCGGCTTCTACAACGGCACCCTCTTCCATCGGGTGATCGGCAACTTCGTGGCCCAGGGCGGCGGGTTCACGGGCGTGTCCAATGGCACGCTCACCGCCCAGACGCCGCTGCGCGGCAATATCGCGCTCGAGTCCAACAAGGGCCTGAAAAACCTGCGCGGCACGCTGGCCATGGCACGCGGCACGGCCAACAACACCGCCAATTCACAGTTCTACTTCAACAGCGTGGACAACGCCTTCCTGGACTACAGCAGCGCCGCATCACCTGGCTATGCGGTGTTCGGCAAGGTGGTGAGCGGCCAGGCGGTGCTGGACACGATGAACAACGTGGTCACTCGCCGGGTCGGCAGCTTCGACGACGTACCGGCGGTCGACATCGTGCTGCAGTCAGCAAGCCGTACCCAGTAGTTGCACGGATGCGGCGTAGGCCCGCTGGGGCAGGCCAAAATCCGGTGATGTCACAACCTGCCCCGTCGGTGAGCGCCGACGCGCCGCTGCTGCACAGCGCCTTCTACTGCTTCACGCCGCTGAACGACCCGGCGGCGCTGGCACAACAGTTGCGCCGGCTCGCCACCGGGCTGCTGGGCAGCATCGTGGTGGCACCCGAGGGCCTGAGCGGCGCGGTGGCCGGCAACCCGGCCGGGCTGCTTGCCTTCGAAGCCGCATTGCAGCAGCCCACGCTGCAGCACGGTGCGCTGCGCGGCATGGCCTTCAAGCACAGTACCTGCCGCAGCGCGCCCTTCGGCCGGCTCAAGGTATCGGTCAAGCCCGAGGCCGTTGCGCTGGGCCTGCCCCGGCTTGCCAGCGACTGTGCGCTCGCGTCGTCCGGGGCGCAATCCGACCCGGCACCGGATGCCAGCCACCTGAGCCCCACCGCTTGGCAAGCCCTGCTGGCGCAACCCGACCTGGTGCTGCTGGACAACCGCAACCACTTTGAGCACCGGCTCGGCCGCTTCAAGGGGGCGATCGACCCGCAGGTGCACAACTTTCGCGATTTCGGCGCCTTTGTGCTGGCGGCAGCGCCGGCCTGGCGCGCGGCCGGTCAGCCGGTGGCGATGTACTGCACCGGCGGTATCCGCTGCGACAAGACCGCGCCCTGGATGCGCAGCCTGGGCCTGCAAGTCTGGCAGCTGGACGGCGGCATCCTCGGCTATCTGCAGCATGCCGGCGCGTCCGACAGCCTGTGGCAGGGCGAATGTTTCGTGTTCGACCGGCGCATTGCACTGGACGCCGGGCTGAACCCGTCCGGCACCCGGGCCGAGCAGGTGTTCGACCCGCAGCATCCCGACGAGGCCTGGCGCCTGCAAAGGGCCAGGCGCCTGGATGCGACAGGCGCTTGAACCGGCCACCCCGCCGCACCCATCGCAGCCCGACCCCAAACCCCGAAACCCCGAAGCCCTTGGCCCGCCCCACGCCCCCCTGGACACCGGCCTTGCGCGACGGTGTCAGCGCCAGCCGGGTGGCGGTACCGGCCGGCCGCTGGCCGACCGTACTGGCCTTTCTGCAGGCCCGGTTCCCGGCGGTGGCGGCCAGCTGGCCGGCACGCCTGGGCCGTGGCGAGGTGCTGGACACCCACGGCCACCCACTGTCGGCTGCGGCGCCCTGCCCCAGCGGCGGCCTGTTGTGGTACTGGCGCAGCCCGCCGCCCGAGCCGCGGGTGCCTTTCGACATCGAGCTGCTGCACCAGGACGCCCACCTGGTGGCGGTGGACAAGCCGCACTTCCTGCCCGTCACGCCGGGCGGACGCCATCTGCACGAGACGGTGCTGGTGCGGCTGCAGCAACTGCTCGGCCTGGCCGATCTGGTGCCGCTGCACCGGCTCGACCGGGATACCGCCGGCGTGATGTTGTTCAGCGTGCAACCGGCCAGCCGCGATGCTTACCACGGCCTGTTGCGCGGCCAGCAGATGCACAAGGTCTACGAGGCCATCGCCCCTTGGGATGAGGCCCTGGCCTGGCCCAGGCTGTGCCGCAGCCGCCTGCAGGACCCCGCCGACCGGCACTTCATGCAGGCCCAGGTGGTGCCGGGCAAGCCGAATGCCGAAACCCTGATCGAGCTGATCGGCCGGGTTGGCGTTGCGGGCAGACCCGGCGCCTGGGCCCAGTACCGCCTGAGCCCGCGTACCGGCCGCCGCCACCAGCTGCGCGCCCAGCTCAGCCACCTGGGCCTGCCCATCCTGGGCGACCGCATCTACCCCCGGCTGTGGCCCGAGCCGGCGGCCGACGCTGCGCCCGACTACCGTCAACCGCTGCAACTGCTGGCCCGCAGCCTGGCCTTCATCGACCCACTGAACGGCCAGCCGCGCCACTTTGCCAGCCGGCGCACCCTGCAATGGGCAGCTCCGCCCAGCGCGGAAGACGCTCAATAACTGCCGATGTAATCCTTCTTGCCCACCGGCACCCCGTTGTGACGCAGGATGGCGTAAGCGGTGGTGACATGGAAGAAGAAATGCGGCAGGCCGTAGTTGAGCAGGTAGGACGTGCCGGAAAAGCGCTTCTCCTTGGGCGTGCCGGCCTGGGTGACGACTTCTCGGCTGACGCTGCCCTCGAACTGGGCCGGCGCCAGGCTGTTGATGAAATCCAGGGTCTTGGCGATGCGCGCCTGCAGGTCGGCAAAGCTGGTCTCGTTGTCTTCGAAGGCCGGCACCTCGGCGCCGGCCAGGCGGGCTGACACGCTCTTGGCAAAGTCGCAGGCCACCCGCACCTGGCGCAGCATCGGAAACATGTCGGGCGCCAGGCGGGCCTGCAGCAGCGCAGCTGGCTCTATGCCACGGGCCTCGGCATGCGTCTGGGCCAGGCTCAGCACGCCGGCCAGGCCGCCCAGCATCTGTTTGAACACGGGCACGGCGGTGTCGTAAAGCGAAGTGGTCATGCGGGCTTCCATCAATCCAGCGGCGGGGGCCGGCGGCCCCCAGCCCGTATTGGACCACCGGGCAGGTGGCTTGCACCCCAGCGGTGGTCCGCCGGTGCGCCTGCAACACCGAAACAGACAGGCGCCGCTGGCCCCCGCGCTTCGGCTGGGCTAGGCTGCGCCTGCCGGCACCCACCCGGCGCACACCGAGGACACAAGACCATGGCCAAGCCCCGCAAGCCACCGCCACCCGCCGCCGCCGTCCCGGACCCGAACCCGGGCGCCAGCGCCGAACAACAACTGACCTGCTTCGTGGTCACCGGTTTCGGCAACAAGACCGACTACGCCACCGGCCGGGTACTCAATCTCGACAAGACCTATGAGCTGCTGGTGCAGCCGGCCTGCGACGCGGTCCATGTGAATGCCTTCCGGGCCATCGACGCCAACCTGGCCGGCAGCATCGACGCGGTGATGTACCGCTGGATCTACCAGGCCGATCTGGTGATTGCCGACCTGTCCACCCTGAATGCCAATGTGTTCTACGAGCTGGGCGTGCGCCATGCGCAGCGGCCCAATACCACCTTGATCATCGCCGAATCAGTGCTGATCAAGCGCCTGCCCTTCGACCTGAGCAGCTTCGTGGTGCATCAATACGAGCATGGCGGCGAGACCATCAGCGCGGCCGAGCAGACCCGCTTCGTGGCCCTGCTGGCCAGCGTGATGCGCGAGCTGATCGCCGGCGAACATAAGCGCGCAAGCAGCGCACCGCAGCTGGGCCGCCAGACCGACAGCCCGGTCTTCCTGTCGCTCAAGGACATGGCGCCGCCCGCCTACACCGCCGACACCTTCATCGAGCCGCCAGCCTATGTGACGCCGGCCCTGCGCAAGCCCAAGGACCCGCAGGCCGGCCCCTCGCTGGCCAGCATCATCGACGCGGCCGAGGCCGCCAAGAAGCGCACCGATTTCGCCGAGGCCGTGCGCTTGTTCAGCCTGGCCATCACCCGCCAGACCGAAGGCCGCAGCGACAGCAAGCCCGATATTTTTCTGGCCCAGCGCCTGGCGCTGGTGACCTACAAGCAGGGCGAGCGCAAAGACCCTGCCACCGGCCAGACCGACCCACAAACCGCGATCACCGCCCTGCTGGACGCCCAGCAGATCCTGCAGCGCTATTGCGAGCCCAACCTGTCCAACGACCCCGAGACCCTGGGCTTGTCGGGCGCCATCCACAAGCGCCTGTTCGACCTGCCGCCGCACGATGCCCACCACCTGGACCAGGCCATCCGTTTCTACGAACGCGGTTTCTATGTCAAGCGTGACTATTACAACGGCATCAATGTGGCCTTCATGTACAACCTGCGGGCGCAGCTGCAGACCCGCCGCTTCGATGCCATCGTCGACTATGGCCATGCCAACCTGATCCGCCAGAGGGTGGCCGAGATTTGCGAGGACCTGATCAAGGACGAGGCCGCCTTCGCCCAGCGCGGCGACCAGGAGTGGGTCTACCTGAGCCTGGCCGAGGCCTACCAGGGCCTGGGCCGCCAGGCCGACGAGGCCAGGCTGGCGCAGACCATCCAGCGCACAGCCAGCCCCTTTGGCCTGCAGACCTATCAGCAGCAGCGCGCCAAGCTGCAGGCAGCGATGGACAACTTTGCCGGTCAGGTGCGCCCGGGCTCACTGGACCCTGGGCCCGGTGACGCCGGGCAGCCGGCAGCCCCGCTCGACCCGCCCGCCTTGCCCTGCCCACCTGGCCACTTCGCCGCTGGCGGTGGCCGCCGCCCGATCAGCATCGAAGCCGACATCGTGCCCGGCCGGCAGATCAAATCCGTCGAGGTCAGCTGCAAGATCGAGTACAGCTGAAAGGGGTTGACCGTTGCGCAGACCCGATCCCTGAGCTGTCTCAAAAGCAGGCGGCTCGGTACGCCTGGACGGGTGAGTGTTCAGACACCTTGCAGGACGCCCTTGCCTTGATCCGCGCCGACCAAATCATCACCCTGGTTTCGCGACCCCATCGAGCGCGGTGTCTGGCCGCTCTGCCGCGCAAAGATCGGCGTTCTGACGGCCGGCCGTGCTTCATTCGTGACATTTGCACACCTTCAATTGCCAGGCGATACCCCTTAGTCGCAAACGCTGAGGCAGGCTGGTGCGCTGCACGCCTACATTCCACACACCTGCAATCTACTCACGGAGCTACTGTATGCCCCCGAATTTCCGCAAGGCCCTGCTGGTCGTGGCCAGCGCCGCGCTTGGGTCCAGTGCAGCATTGGCCCAGGACCGCGAGCCAGCCGCTGGCTTCTCCCGCGTGATCGTCGGCTTCAAGGCCGGCGCTGAACCAGGCGCACGCGCGGCCCTGGCCGCTGCGCGCGGCCGCGTGGCGCGCGAGCTGCCATCGGTGGCGGCGGTCGCTGTCGAGCTGCCGAGCGCCGCAATCGCCGCACTGTCACGCAACCCGAACGTCGAATTCGTCGAGGAAGACGCCAGGCGCTATCCGCTGGCGCTGACCGCGCCGTCCACCACCCCCTACGCCAGCGGCCAGCTCGAGCCCTGGGGCGTGCGGGCCGTGCAGGCCCACCTGCTGCCGCAGGGCGATGCGCTCACGGGCAACCGCAAGTTGTGCATCATCGACTCGGGCTACTCCCTGGGTCACGAGGACCTGCCAGGCATGTCGCGCGTGAGTGGCTACAACGGCAACCTGGCCTGGAACCAGGACGGCAACGGCCACGGCACGCACGTGGCCGGCACCATCGCCGCACTCAACAACACCGGCACCGGCGTGGTGGGCGTCAACGCCGGTGGCAACCTCAACCTCTACATCGTTCGGGTGTTTGGCGACAGCGGGGCCTGGGCCTACTCGTCGACCCTGGTCGACGCCGCCACACGCTGCCAGAACGCCGGTGCCAATGTCATCAGCATGTCGCTGGGCGGCTCGACCTCCAGTCGCGCCGAGCAGACCAAGTTCCAGCAGTTGCTGAGCGCAAATATCCTGCCCATCGCTGCGGCGGGCAATGGCGGCAACAGCCGCATCTCGTACCCCGCAGGCTACGCCAGCGTGGTAAGCGTGGCCGCGGTAGACGTCAACAACGCCAAGGCCGACTTCTCACAGTACAACAAGGACGTCGAAATCTCTGGCCCGGGCGTGGGCGTGCTCTCCACCGTGCCCAACGGCAAGGGCCTGCTCGGCTCGTTGGACGTGGGTGGCTTGGTGGTCGAGGCTTTCCCGATGGAGGGGTCACCCAAGCTGCAGGCCAGTGGCGCGCTGTTCAACTTGGGTATCGGCGATGCGGTCAACACCGGCGCCAGCGGCAAGGTGTGCCTGATCGCGCGCGGCACGGTGGACTTCACCACCAAGGTCAGCAACTGCCAGCTCAGCGGCGGCACGGCAGCGGTGATCTACAACAACGCGCCTGGCGCCTTCAGCGGCACACTGGGCACCACGGTGACGGCTATCCCCTCGGTGTCGATAGCGCAGGAAGACGGCAACACCCTGCTCGGTCGCTTGGGTCAGGCCAGCAGCGTGGCTGTCACGCTGGCCAACTACGCCTACTTCGACGGCACATCGATGGCCACGCCACACGTCTCGGCAGTGGCGGCGCTGGTGTGGAGCTACTTCACGCCAGCGGCACCCACGGCTGGCCGCAGTTGCACCGCAGCACAGCTACGCAGCTCACTCAACAACTCCGCCAGGGACCTGGGCGCCGCCGGCCGTGACATCAATTTCGGCTTCGGCCTGGTGCAGGCCAAGGCAGCCTACGACCGCATCGTGGCGCAGGGCTGCGGTAACTAGTGCAGTGTTCGATGCTGTGAGCGATTTAAGAAAACCGATGGATTTGCCGCTGTGGCTAGGCGCAAACCGCAGCCATGCCCAGTGGCATGGCGAGGATTTGCAACGCCGCCACAGCGGCAAATCCACGGTT
>JAYUQJ010000281.1:0-10593 GCA_043756825.1 Betaproteobacteria bacterium
GCAGGGCGATGGCCTCCAGGCCCAGCGCCCAATGCCGGCCTTCGATGCGCACACGCTCGGGCGCGATCTGCCAGGTGCGCCTGACCTCGGTGTCGACCAAGGTTTCTTCGCCCCGACCGTAGGGGGCACGCTCGGCAATGGCGATCAGTTGATCGGCCTGCACCTGCAGCAAAGGCAGGGCGATGGGGCCGACACCTTCCACCACCAGCCCTGGCAAAGGCATGGCGCGAACGCCGGCGCTGCAGAAATCGCCCGGAGTGCGCACCGTGCTGAGCAGGGCGGCGAGCTTGTCAGTGAGCATGGTCAAGGACTTTCCTTTGGTATTGGGCGCTTGGCGCCAGCCGGCGCCAACATCCCCAGTGCGTCGCGCCACTCGGCCAGCATCATGCCCTGGTGCATGCCCGAGCCCGGCGCGCCGCTGATCAGCATCGGCGTGCCCTGGCGCGCGGCGGCGGCATGGCGCTGCCAGGTGCTCAGGTTGCGCAGCCACTCACCCTGGAAGGTGGCGCCGGACTTCATCTCGATGGGCCACAACTCGCCAGCGCGTTCGATCAGCAGATCGACCTCGTTGCCAATGTTGTCGCGCCAGAAGTACAGGCCGTTGGCCAGGCCCTGCTGCTGGCAATGTTTGCGGTACTCGACCACCAGCATGTTCTCGAACAGCGCACCGCGCATCGGGTGCACCTGCAGCGTGCGCGCGTCGGTGATGCCCAGCAGCCAGGCCGCCAGGCCGGTGTCGTGGAAGTACAGCTTGGGTGTCTTGACCAGGCGCTTGCCGAAATTGCGGTGGTAGGGCGGCAGGCGAAAGGCGATGTAGCTGACCTCCAGCACGGCCAGCCAATCGCGCGCGGTGGTCTGGGCCACGCCCAGGTCATTGGCCACCGCATTGAGATTGAGCAGTTGGCCGCAGCGCGCGGCCATGGTGCGCACGAAGCGCTGGAACTGCAGCAGGTCGGCCACCCGGCTGATCTGGCGCACGTCACGCTCGACATAACTCATCAGATAGCTGGCCATCCAGTCGCCCTGTGCCACCGGGCGCTGCCACAGCGCGGGGTAGCCACCACGCAGCAGCCAATCGTCCAAGGTGAGCGGCTGGCGCTGCGCAGCCGGCAACTCATGCCAGGACAGCGGCAGCAACTCGAGAAAGCCGGCCCGGCCAGCCAGGCTCTGGCTCACTGCCACCGACAGCAGCAGATTCTGTGACCCGGTGAGGATGTAGCGGCCAAGCCGTCCGTCGGCATCGGCAGCGGTCTGCAGATAGGACAACAGCTCGGGCGCGCGCTGCACCTCGTCGAACACCGCGCCATCAGGATAGGCCGCCAGGAAGCCGCGGCCATCGCGCAGCGCGCGCTCGCGCACGTCCGGGTCTTCCAGTGAGCAGTAGGGCAGGCTCGGGAAGGCAGCACGCACCAGCGTGGTCTTGCCCGACTGACGCGGGCCGGTGACCACCACCACCGGGAAGCCCCGCGCCAGGGCCAGCAGGCGGGTGCTTGAGGATCGAGCCAGCATATATTTACAATTTCAGTTTTAAAAGCTGAAATTGTAAAACAACCTATTGCCTGCACCCAACAGCCGGGCGCATTCAGCGCTGCGGCATGTCCTTGAGGCCGTAGCCCAAGCTGACCGTGGCGTCATCGGGGATGGGTGGCAACAGCGCGTTCCAGTCCAGCCAGGCCTGGCGCAGCGCGGCCAGGCGCGCGGGCTGGCGCAGTGCGTGGTTGGCGCGCTCGCGCTCGTCTTCGGCCAGGTTGAACAGGTACTCGAAGCCGTCCACCTGCAGGTACTTCCAGTCACCCCGCCGGTAGGCGCGCTGGCCGCGGTGCAGCATGCGCCAGGCCATCGGCCGCTCGAAGCTGGTCGTCGGGTCTTGCAGCACCGTCAGCAGGCTGATGCCGTCCAGCGGGTAGGCTGCATCGGCGGCCACGCCGGCGGCAGCGAGCAGCGTGGCGCTCCAGTCCATCGTCAGGCAGTGCTGCGTGCTCACACCGCCCGGGGCGATGGCCGCCGGCCAGTGGGCGATCCAGGGCACGCGGACGCCGCCCTCGGTCAGGTCCATCTTGCCGCCCACCAGCGGCCAGCTGTCACTGAAGCGCTCGCCGCCGTTGTCGCTGGTGAAGACCACCAGGGTGTCGCGCGCCACCCCGGCCTGCTGCAGCGCAGCCATCACCCGGCCTATGCCCTGGTCCATCTGCCCGATCATGCGCTGGTAGCGGTGGATATTGCCGCCATGCAGATGGAACAGGTTGCCTTTGACCTCCTCGGCCAGGGCCGCGTCGTCGCGCGTCTCCCAGGGCCAGTGCGGCGCGGTGTAGTGCAGGCTCAGGAAGAAGGGCTGATCGCTGCGCGCCGCCGCCGGCGCCGCATCACCCAGCCAGTCGACCGCGCGGTCGGTGATCAGGTCGGTGAGGTAGCCGTCCTGGTGGTGCTCGTCCTCGCCCACCCACAGATCGTGCGTGCCGCGGCTGTCGCAGTGGGTGAAGTAGTCCACCCCGCCCGACATCGGGCCGAAGAAGCTGTCGTAGCCGGATTTGAGCGGGCCGAAGTGCGGCGGGTAGCCCAGATGCCATTTGCCGATCAAGGCGGTGCGGTAGCCCGCGCCCCGCAGCAGCGACGGCAGCGTCGGGTGCTCGGGCGGCAGGCCGAGGATGCTGCTGCCGCGGCTGCGGCTGTTGATCGGCTCGTCGGCGGCGCCGCGCAGGCGGTACTGCCAGCGCGCCGTCATCAGCGCAAAGCGAGTGGGCGAGCACACCGGTGAATTGGCATAGCCCTGGGTAAAGCGCAGGCCACCGGCGGCCAGGCTGTCCAGCACCGGCGAGACCTTGCCAAAGGCCGCGTCGCGCCCGCCGTAGCAGCCCAGGTCGGCAAAACCCAGGTCGTCGGCGACGATGAAGAGGATGTTGGGGCGCCGGGCAGCCAAGGGGTGCCCGCCTCAATCCGCCTGGAAACCCGAGGTCTTGACCGGCTTGGCCCACTTGGCCAGGTCATTGCGTTGCACCGTGGCCAATTGCTCGGGGGTGGATGCGATCACGTCCAGACCGATCGCACCCAGCCTGGCCAGCAGGGTCGCATCCTTCAGGGTCTGGGCCACTGCGCTGCTCAAGCGCTGGGCGGTGGCCGCCGGCAGCGCGCCCGGGCCATACATCGCAAACCAGGCACTGGCGTCCATCGCCACGCCCTGCTCGCGCAGCGTGGGCACGTCGGGCACCAGGGGCGAGCGCTGCGCGCCGGCCACCGCGATGATGCGCACCTTGCCGGCACGGTGTTGCTCCAGGGCCTCGGAGATCACGTCCACGTTGTAGCCGACGTGGCCACCCAGCAGCGCGGTCATGGCCGGCGCACCGCCCTGGTAGGGCACATGCTGGAATTCGATAGCCGCCGCGTCACCGATCATCAGGCCCAGGAAGTGCGGCACCGTGCCATTGCCCGACGACCCATAGGTGGCGGTGGACGGGTCGGTCTTGGCCTTGGCCACCATCTCGGCCACTGACTTCACACCACTCTTGGGCCCCGAGACAACGCCGAACTGGAAGCCCGCCAGCTGGCTGATCGGCGCCAGGTCCTTGACCGGGTCGTAGCCGAGTTTCTTGAACACCAGGGGGAACAACACCACCGGCCCGCTGGGCATCACGATCACTGTGTTGCCGTCGGGCGGGCTGTTCTTCAGGGCCTCGATGGCGATGCGGCCGGCCGCGCCGGGCTTGTTTTCCACCACCACCGCCTGGCCGCCCAGCTGTGCAGGCAGGCGCTCGGCCAACAGGCGGGCGATGACATCGGCCGACCCACCGGGCGGAAAACCCACCAGCACCCGCAGTGCCGGCTTGTCGGCCTGGGCCTGCGCGGCCGGGGCGGCCAACAGGCCCAGCAGGATTCCGGCAGTGCCCCAGGCCAGGGCGAGGGTGGACCACATCAAGCGGCGGCGCTGCATGGCGGATTCTCTCCAGGACAAAGTGGTTGGAAATGTAGTGGCTGCGGGATCGATTGCGAAAGCGGGTCAGCCCGGATCAACCCTGGGCTGGGCGCCAGATTCAAACGCGCACCGCAGCCTTTGCGATGAAGCGCACGCTGCGCTGTTCGGCCCGTAGCGCACCGGCGCGGCCGCCCTGCAGGCAGACCCTCCGCAGCCCAGCGCGGCGCCCGGCCGCTTTGGGCCTCGATCCGTGCCGCGCCGCCTCACCATGCCAGGGGGTTGAGCTGGTAGAGCAGGGCCAGCTCACGGTAGACCGCCGGGGCCTCGGCCGCCAGGGCCTGGGGTTGCTCGAAAAACAGCTCGCTGACCACCGCGAAGAATTCGGCCGGATCGGTGGCGGCGTACGCGCTGATCAGGCGCGAGGGCTGGTGCTGCAACTGCGCAAAGGCGTCGCCCATGGCTGCGTCCCAACGCCGGCGCTGGCCCGCCGACGGGCGCCAGGGCCGGCCGTCGGCCCGGCCCTTGTCCTGGTCGATCTGGTGGGCAAATTCGTGCAGCACCACATTGCGGCCGTCGGTCGGGTCGGCCGCACCGGCCAACACCTCGGCCCAGCCCAGCACCACCTGGCCCTGGGCCCAGGACTGACCGGCCAGCACCTGGCGTTGCTCATGCACCACGCCACCGACCTCGGGCTGAACCGCCTGCACCGCAAAGGCCCCCGGATAGACCAGCACCTGCTGCAGGCGCGGGTAGTAGCCCGGCCGGGCCTGGCCCAGCAACAGCAGGCAGGCCTGGGCGGCAATCACCACCCGCATCTCGTCGGTGAGGCGCAATCCAGCGCAGCCGATGAAGGACTTCTCGGCCAGAAAGACCTGCAGGTGCTGCTTGAGCTGGCGCTGCAGGTCGGCCGGCAGCCGGGCCACTGCCGGTACGCGCTGGCGCAGGATGCGGCGCCAGGCGGCGGGAAAGGCCTGGGCCCGCACCCGCGCCCGGCGCCGCGCCACCCAGGCCGGCCAGCCCACCAGGCCGACCACCGCCACGGCCGCCGCCAGCAGCATCAGCAGCAGCGGCAAGGCGCGGGTCGGGTCGGCAAGCTCGATCACCCGCTGCAATTGGGCATGGGTCGCGCTTCTACAAGCCCCCGGCGCCGATGTCAGCGCAGGCTGTCGGACTCCAGGTTCAGCGCCGTCAGCGGCAGGCGCAGCGCGCCGGGCGCCAGCGCTGCCAGGCCGGCACCGGCCGCCGCAAGGTCGCCCACCACCACCGCGCGCAGCGCGGGCGCGGCCCAATGGGCGCGGGCGAAATCCTGCACCTGGGCCGCGGTGACCGCCAGCACCCCGGGCGCATAGGCCTGCAGGTCGGCCAGCGGCCGGCCCTGGGCCAGCTGCCCGGCCAACAGCGCGGCCAGCCCGGCGGTGGTTTCGAGCCGACGCGCAAAGCTGCCCACCAGGGTGGCCTGGCGGGCGGCCAGTTCGTCGGCGCCGGGCGGTGCGTCGGCCAGGCGGACGATCTCGCCGCGCAGCAGCGCCAGCACCTCGGCGGCGGTGGCATGCGCCGTCGTTGCCTGGGCAATGAACATGCCACCGACGGCAAAACTCTCGGCCCCGCCGCTGGCACCGTAGCTCAAGCCGCGCCGGATGCGCACCTCCTGGTTCAGGCGCGCCGAATAGCCGCCACCCAGCACCGCCTGGGCCACCAGAGCGGCATAGCGCTGGGGCCGGTCGGCAGCCGCACTGCCGGTGTAGGGCGCGGCCACGGCCACGCCGCTCTGGCCGCTGCCGGGCATGTCCACCAGCACCAGGGGCGGCGCCAGCGGCCGGGGCGCGGCCGCGGCCAGCAGGGGCAGAGGCAGCGGCGGGGCCACCCATTCGCCCAGCCAACGCTGCGCCAGCACCTGCGCCTGGGCCGCATCCAGATCGCCCACCAGCACCAGCGCGGTCTGGTCGGGGCGCACCCAGCGCGCCTGGAAGTCCAGCAGGTCCTCGCGGCGCAGGCGTTGCAAGGCCGCAGCCGGGGCCGCCCGGCCATGCGGCACGTCACCCCAGAAAGCCCGGCGCAGCACCATGCCGGCCACCTCGCCCGGGCTGCCCAGGGTCACGCGCCAGCCGTCCAGGGCCTGGACGCGGGCGCGCTCCAGTTCGTCCGCCGCCAGCAGGGGGTGGCGCAGCACATCGGCCATCAGCGACAGGGCCTCGGCCAGCCGCGGCCGGGTGACGGTCATGCCGACGCTGCTGGCACCCCAGGCGCATTCGGTGTCCAGGCCACTGCCCAGGGCCTCGGCCTGGCGCGCCAGCATGGCCGCCGGCACCGCCTTGCCGGCGCGGCGGGCGCCTTTGGACCACAGCGCCACCGTCATCGCCGCCACGCCGGGCCGGCGCGGCGGGTCGGCCTCGGGGCCGGCCCGCACCAGCAGCTTGAGCGTGACCACCGGCAGCGCCGGGCGCTGCACCACCACCACCACCAGGCCATTGGGCAGCTCGAAACTGTCGATGCCGGGCAGCACCAGGGCGCGCTGCGGCTGAGGCAGCGGCGGTTCATCCTGGCCGGGGGTGCCGGCCTGTGCGACGCCGCCGGCGCCCAGCCACACCCCGGCCAGGGCCAGGGCGCTACGGCGGTTCAGGTTTGCCGCGCTCATGCGGCGGCGCCCAGATAGTCCAGTGTCACGCGGCGGGCCTGCAGCACATGGCGTTGCAGCACCCGCTGCACATCGCCGGCCTGCACTGCCTGCAGCCGGTCGATGCGCCGGTCCGCCTCGCGGGCGTCGCCGTACACCAGCACTGCCTGGCCGATGGCGTCAGCCAGGCCCTGCGGGGTCTGGCGCGACAGCAGCGCACCGGTCAACAACTGGGTGCGCACCTTGTCCAGCTCGGCCCGGTGCACCGGCCCGCGGGCCAGCGCCTTGATCTCGGCCAGCAGCGCCAGCTCCAGCCGGCGCAAGGGCTGGCCGCTGGCCGCCACCGCATAGGCCGCCAACAGGCCGGCATCGGCATACAACTGGCTGGAAAAACCGGCGGCCTGGGCGGCCTGGCTCTGGTAGACCAGGGCCTGGTTGAGACGCGACGACTCGCCCGAGGACAACAGCGCCGAGGCCACCGCCAGCGCAGGCGCGTCCGGATGGCGCGCTGGCGGGCCTTTCCAGACCAAGGCCAGCGCCGGCAGCGGCACATTCGGCGCGCGGATCACCACCCGCGCGTCGCGGCGGCGCGCTGGTTCGGCCTGCACCACCCGGGGGATGGGCTGGGACGGTGTGGCCAGCGGGCCGAAATAGCGGTCGACCCAGGCGTCGAGCTGCGGCGGGTCGAAATCCCCGACCACGATCAGCAGGGCGTTGTCCGGCCGGTAGTAAGTGGCATGGAACTGGCGTACATCGTCGAGCTGGGCGGCGTTCAGGTCGGCCTCGCTGCCGATCACCGGCCGCCGGTAGGGGTGGCGCTCAAAGCCGTGCTGCGGCAGCGCGTTGAACAGGCGGCCATAGGGATCGGCCAGCACCCGCGCCCGCAGTTCCTCGATCACCACCTTGCGTTCGCTGTCGAAGCTGGCCTGGTCTACCTGCAGATGGGCCAGGCGCTCGGCCTCGGCCCACAGCAGGCGCTCCAGGTGGTTGGACGGCACCTCGCTCTGGTAGGCGGTCATGTCCTCGGCGGTGAAGGCATTGTTCTGGCCGCCCACGTCCTCGGTGAGGCGGTCGAACATCTCCGGCGCCATGTGCCGGGTGCGTTTGAACATCATGTGCTCGAACAAGTGGGCAAAGCCCGAGCGGCCCTCGGGATCGTCCTTGCCGCCGACCCGGTACCAGACCTGCACGCTGACCGTGGCGCCGCCGCGGGTGGGCAGGCTCACCACCTGCAAGCCATTGCCGAGCCGCCGCTCGCGCAGCGCCAGCGGCGCCAGCGCGATGGCGGCCTGGCTCGCCACCGGGGCCGGGTTGGGCTGGGCCGGTGCTGGCAGGGCCAGCCCGGCCCCGATCAGGGCCAGGCCCTGGCGGCGGTTGAGGCGGAAGGGCATGGGTCGCGAGCTTCGATGCACAAGAGGCAATCATCATCGCCCATGCCGACCCGACCTGGCGGCAGGGTTGTCAATCGCCAGGGCGCTGTCTACCGGCGGGCGCGCGGCGCTGCACCAAGCGCCAGAATTGCGAGAACGAGGCGCACAGCGGGTCGGCCGGCGGGCTGTGCCAGCGCGGCGGCTCGGGCTGGCACAGCCCGGCTGGCCGGCGGCAAAGTTGGCCACCCGCGCGGCATTGAACAGCCAGGGCTTCAGGCTGCCAATGCCCGCCACACATTGCCAGGACAAATGGTTGCTGGTCAGGTCGCCGTCCAGCAGATGGCCCTGCAGCCAGTCGGCCCCGCTGCGCCAATGCACGCCGCGTACAGGCACCACATAACTGGCCAGCCAGAGTCGGGCCGCGTGGTGCAGCCAGCCCCGGGCATACAGCTGGCGTACCGCGCGGTCGATGGCCGCCGCGCCGCAGCGCGCCTGACGGATGTCGTCAGGCAAGGCGCGGGCATAGGCCCCCCAGGGGCGCGGGCCGGGCTGCAGCGGCCGCAGAATGCCGTCACCCAGGTGGCGCCAGACATGCTGGAAGTATTCGCGCCGGCCCAGCTGCCACAGCAGTGCGGCACCGGCTTGCTGTGCCTGGCCGGCCGCGCAGGCGGCCACCTCGGGCACGCTGAGCAAGCCATGGGTGAGTTAGCGACAGGCCGGCGGCGGCGTCCAGCCGCTGGCGGCTGGCGCCATCGACAGCCCAGGCATGCGGGGACAGCAGCGACCGCGCCGCCACCGGGCCGGCTGGAAGGTTGTCGCTCATCATGAGCAATATTGTCGCACGACCGAGACCTTAGGTTTCAGTGAGTGCACGACTGGCATCCGCCGCAGCGCAGGCGCCAACCGCGCGACGCCCCCTTCCAGTCGTCAGCCGTCTTTCAGGCAGAAACGCGGGTGATGCCGGCCTGGGGCAGGCGCGGCCACCGGGCGCCTGCGCTCATTTTCGGGCTGCAGCCTGCTGGGCTGCCAGCAGGGGCGCGGCGTCTAGCAGGCGCAGGCGCTTGTCGCCGGCCTTGCGGGTCAGCAGCACCAGCCGGGTATCGGCGTAGCTGCCGGCCCGGGCCGTACCCTGCCACGAAAAGGCAGCGTCCTCCCAGCCATCGCCATCGAAGTCAGCACGCGCCAGCAAGAGCAGTTGCACCTGCCAGTGCGACCGGCTCAGCACCAGGCTGCCGTCCGGGCCGGCCGTCCAGCGCGCCGCACCACTGCTGCGCGCCAGGCTGACCGACGGCGCCGCCATGCGCCGCTGCTCTTGCGGCGAAAGGGCCGGCCACAAGGCCCCCGGGTAGAGCGCGGTGGCCAAGGCCTTGTCGAAGGCCGGTGGCAGGGCCGAGCGCTCGGCCGCCCGAGCGCCCGCCAGCACCGCCATCGCCTCGCACGGCACGGTCTGGTAGCGCACCACCCGCCAGGCCGCATCGTTGTCGCTGCCCTCGGTCTGCAGGCGGTGCTTCAGCCAGTCCTGGCAATGCCGCGCCTCGATGCGCTGCACGCCGCTGGCGCCGCGCACCTGCAGGGGCAGCGGTGTCTCGAAGGGGCGCAGGAAATCGGCCGCCCCGGGCAGCGGGCCGGCCAGGCCCAGCGCCTGCAGGGCAATGGGCGGCATGGCGCCGGCGGCGCACGCGATCCAGGCGCCGAACGCCAGTGCGCAGGCCCGCAGCCCGGTGCGCCTGTGCACGGGCGCGATGGCAGGCTGGCCGGCGCAGCCGCTCAACCCTTGCATTGCAGGAACAGATCGCGGGCCCAGTCATTGCGCTGTTGGCCGATGCCGTTGCGCTGGCATTCCTTGGCGGCCACGTCCCACTTGCCTGTCTCCACGGCCTTCTTGAGCGACGGGAACTTGGTCACCAGCCCGTTCAGGCCAAGGTTGAAGCACATGTCCAGCAAGGCCCGCTTGGCGGGGCTGGGATAGCCGGTCCAACCAGCGAAGCGCTTGCCCAGCCCGGCGGTGAAGTCGTCCACCATCACCTTCAGGATCGCGTCGATCGCCGGGTCGGGCAGGTCGAGCAATGTGGACTTCTTGTAGCTGGCCGCCAGCAGGCCCTTGGGCTGCGCCGCCACGCTGTCGAAATCGCGCTTGATCTCGGCAGGCGTGACCAGCGCACGGTTGTCGCGCCGTACAAAGGCCAACTTCTGGGCTGCCGCCACGTCCGGCAGCATCTGGCCCACGCCGACCGTCACCTTGGCCACCGTGTCGAGGTACATGTGGCTGATGCGGCCCTCCCACCGGGTGCAATCGGCTGAGACCTCGGCAAAGTGAAGATGGGCGCTGGGTGCTGGCATGGTGCAACTCCGGTTGAAGGCCATTCGCGGCAGGGCTGCATGCGCGAGCCGGGCGCCCAGTGTGACGCAGCCAGGGTGGCACCACAACCGCGTCCCCAGCGCAAGTCCACAGGATGCACTAGCGCAGGTTCAGAGACTGAGAGGATTTCGAGCGTGACCGAGCAATACCACAAAACGTGCTCGATATAGGCGCAAGGCGCAGCCATAGCCCGGGCTATGGCGAGCATTTGCAACGACGAGCGGGTGCGTTTTGGGGTGGTGAGCGGGCGTGATCGAAAAACTCTCAGTCTCTCAGCCCGGCGCCCGCGCGTGCCGCAGCGCCCGCACCGTGCCCACCGCCACCAGCACGCAGCTGTGCACCA
>JAYUQJ010000282.1:0-10579 GCA_043756825.1 Betaproteobacteria bacterium
CATCCGGGCGGGTAGCCAGAGCCGAAGGCATGTATTCCTTGATGGCCACTTCACGGCGCAAGGTGTGGTCGTGGGCCAGATAGACCACGCCGAAACCGCCTTCACCCAACACCCGCACCACTTCGAACTCGGCCAGGTGGCTGCCCAGCGGCAGCGCATTGCCGCCTGGCGCGGGCGCCGCAGCCGTCAACGGTGCCACAGCCGGCTGGAAGCGCTGGGTGGGCTCGTAGCGTTGCGTGGGTTCGTAACGTTGGGTCGGCTCGTGGGCCCGGCCAGGCTCCACCCGCTGCGTCGGCGCCCAGGTTTCTGCGGGCACATAGCGCTCGGTGGGCAGGAAGGTGTCGGGTGGCGCCAGCCTCTCGGTAGGTGTGAACCGGTCGCGTGGGGTCACCCTCTCGGTCGGTGCAAAGCCATCGGCTGGCAGCACGCGCTGGGTCGGTGCCCATTCATCGGCTGCTGCCGGCATTGGCTGACCCTGGGGTGACGGTGAAGGGGCGTTGGGTGGGCGGCTCATCGAGGCTGAGTTCAGCGCGTGGCGGCATTGTCCTTGAGTGTGGCCGGTCCGCATCCCTCTGGCAAGCGATGAGCACCCGTTTTGAGTGCGGTCAGTTTCGCGGGTGGGCCGACCGGGATGCCCGGTAGCGGATCGAACCCCGCGATGTCCGCTGCCAGGGTGACAAAGGTCGCGCTTGGCGGCGCCGTTGTCGGGTGGGCAGTCCTAAACTGCGCTGGACTCTTTATCAACTTGATCGCATCCGCCCGGCTCACTGCCGGGCCGCCAGGTTTGCCATGCAAAACCCTTTCCGTCACCTGTTTGGCAAGGACGCCGACACGGCGCATCCCGCTGCCTTGCAGCAATGGGCCGATGCCGGCGGCCATGCCTACCGGCGCGTGCGCGATGCGGGGGGATGTGTGATCGAAGGCCAGACCGGCGTACGACCCTGGCGCATCGAATGGGGTGAGTCACAGCGCAGCTACATCACCAGTTGCGAGTTGCGCTTGACAGCCGAACTGGGCCTGTCGCATGTGCTGATGGCCATGGTGCTTACCCGGGTGCTGATGGCCGAGATGGAACGCGAGGTCTACGAGCAGTACGTCAACGATGTACAGACCCGCATCGATACCAACACACCGCCCGAGATGCGCTGGCTGGTGATGTACGCCAAGCTCGACGGCAGCGCGCTGGGCCTGCTGAAGAACCGATTTGGCGCGGTGGGCAGCGCGCCACCCTGGGTCTTGCAGTGGCTGTCGGGATCGCTGCGCGACGCCCTGCTCGGCGCCGCCGGCGCGGTACGACCAGACCATCCGATGGCAATGATGATCTCGCGCGGGCGCTTGACCTTGCGCACCGCAATGCCTATGCCGGATGCGGGCAAGCTGGCGCTGTGGTTTTCGTTGTTCGAAGTGGCCCTGCGCTCGGCCTGCGCCGTGGGCGAAGAATTGCAACCCTTGACCCCTGGCCTGTCGACACAGCCAGGCGGCTGGGGCAGCAGCGAGTTTCCGCGCACCCAGGCACAGAACACTGAGCGCTGATCCAAGACGGACGGGGGCTGCTCGCCCGGCCTGTGTCAGCGCTCCGCGATGTCCATCAGCTTGTCGCGCGACAGCACGACCAGGCGGGTCGGTTCAACACGCACCGCGCCTTCACGCTCGAAGCCCTTGAGTTCCTGGTTGACACGCTGGCGCGATGCGCCCAGCAGTTGCGCCAGGTCTTCTTGCGCCAATTGCAGGCCGATGCGGATTTCCTCACCCTGTGTAATGCCGTAGCTCTTGGCCAGCAGCACGATCTGCTTGGCCAGCCGGGCTGACAAAGGCTTGGTGTTGAGATCTTCGAACTGGTTGAACATCAAGCGCAGACGCCGGCAATTCAGCCGCAGCAGCGCGTCGTACAACTCGGGGTGCTGAGTCAGCAGCGCCTTGAAGTCGGCCTTGCGCACGCACAGCAGGGTGGTTTCTCCATGCGCATCGGCATCATGGGTGCGGGGCAGACCGTCGAACAGCGCAATGTCTCCGAACCAGATCCCGGGCTCGCAGTAGGTGAGCGTGACTTGCTTGCCAGCCAGCGAGACCAGCGACACCCGCACCGCACCGCGCGCCACGCCGCACCAGTCTTCGGCCGGTGTGCCGCGCGACGCCAGGGATGCGCCATCGGCCAGGCGCCGAACTGTGGCACGGGACAGGATGGCATGGCGCAGTGCTTGGGTGAGCCTGGAAAACCAGGCGCCCGACTCAATGTTCTGTTGCTCTTCGAGGGTAAGAACCGGGGTGGTCATGTCGTGTCCCTGGCGCGATCAAGGCGCTGCCTGTCCGGTCTATTGTCCACCAGGGCACACCGGCGCTTGGCCTCGCCCGGCGGCCGGCGCCCGCGCGGCGCGGCAGTCTGGTTCGGGGTGGCGGCCGGCTCGGTCATCAAGGGCCCGAGACCCGATCAATTCGGGTTAAGCAGCCGGCGCTGCATGCTAGAGTGACTCGACTGTTACATGTCCGATCGCCATCCACCCCCATCTCGATGTGCTGGGCGCAGCTTTGCGTCCGGCCTGGGTGCGCGCCGGGGCATGCCCTGGGTCTGGGCGGGGTGGCTGCTGACGGGTCTGCTGGCTGCACCCGTCGGCCAGGCCCAGACGGCGGCTGAGGCCGCCACCCTGGCTGCCCCGGGTGCGCTGGCGGCCGCCTCGGGCCCGCTCGCTGACCCGCTGGCGCTGGTCGAGTCGCAGCTGAAGCAGGCCCTTGACGATCTGCGCCGGCAACAGCGCGAGACCGTCGATCTGCGCATGCGGACGGCAGCGGCAGAGTCTGCCGCTGGCTGGTTGCCCTGGCTGCTGCTGCTGGTGGTGGGTTCGGGCGCCGCCACGGTGTGGTTGGGCTTGCGGGTACGGCGCCTGCAGACTGATGCCGTTCGCCGCAGTTGGGCAGTGGCAGAGGCAGAACGGCACGCTGCGGTGCAGAACGATGGCGCCGGATCGTCCGCGCCACTGCTGCTGGGCGAGAGCGCGCTGCTGTCGACCAAGTCCGCCGGCACGCCAGGCGGCGCCGCGCGCGAACTGAAGGTGGCGCGCGGCGCGACGCCTGCGCCTGGGCTGGGCGGTCTGACCGAAAACGCACGCTCCACCACCACCATGACCCTGGCACAAGAGGTGCCGATGCGCGCGGTGTCGGTCGAAGAATTGCTCGACCTGGAGCAGCAGGTCGATTTCTTCATGGTGCTGGGCCAGGCTCAGGCCGCCATCGATCTGCTGCAAGGCCATGTGCGTGCCACCGGCGGCATCAATGCTTTGCCATTTTTCAAGCTGCTGGAGATATTCCGCCAGCAAGGCGACGAGGACGCCTATGACCGCACCCGGGAGCGCTTCAACCGACGTTTCAATGCCAACGCGCCGGGTTTCGACGCCGACTTCGCTGCCGGTCGTCAATTGGCGGATTACCCGGCGGTCGTGGCCCGGCTCGAGCGGGCCTGGCCCGAACCAGCCCGCGCACTGGCCGAACTGGAGGGCCTGCTGCTGCGGCGGGCTGACCTCGAGCCCTTCGATCTGCCCGCCTTCCATGACCTGCTGACCTTGCATGCGCTGGTACGAGATCTGCCACCGTCCACTGCCGGGGGCCTGGGTGCGCCCGCGCCGCTGCCGGTCAGCAGCGCCAGCAGCCTGGCCGCAGCGTTGGCCGAGCGCACCCTGGCTGTCACGGTGGACCGGCCCAGATTGGTCACGGCAGGGCCGGTGGACCTGCTGCTGCCGCTGGACCCCGATCGGTCCGAGCCGACCGAGCCGCAGCCGCGCCTGACCGAACCCACGGCCGCCCGGGCCCTGCTGGCAGACTGGATGCAGGCCCGATCGACCTTGCGCGGGGCCGAGCTGCCCACCGATGCCAGCTGGCATGCCGAGCCCGTTTTGCGGCCCGAGCGCCTGGACCTGGACCTGACCGAACACGCGCCGTCGCCACGCGAATTCACCCGGCCGGCGGCCTTCATGGACATGGCCACGCGCCGCGAACCCCCGCCGTCCGACCTGTCGGCCTTCGACGACAACGATCTGCTGCCGCCGTCCATCACCCGACGCTGAGCCGCTGCGCCGGCACGCAGCCGGCGCAGCGCTGCGCCCTACAGGCGCGCCAGGCGCTGCAGGGCGGTTTGCAGGGTGGCGTCCTGCTTGGCGTAGCAAAAGCGAGCCAGGCCCTGGTTGCGGCCATCGTCGTAGAACGCCGACAGCGGAATGGCCGCCACGCCGACTTCGGTGGTCAGCCAGCGGCAGAAGTCGGCCTCGCCCAGGCTGCTGAGGGCGCTGTAGTCCACCACCTGGAAGTAGCTGCCTTCGCTGGGCAGCAACTTGAAGCGCGTGCCCGCCAGCCCGGCGCGGAACAGGTCGCGCTTGCGCTGGTAGAAGGCCGGCAGGTCGCGGTAGGGCGCGGGGTCGGCCAGGTAGGCGGCCAGGCCATGCTGCATCGGCGTATTGACCGTGAAGACATTGAACTGGTGCACCTTGCGGAACTCGGCAGTGAGTGCGGTCGGCGCGGCCACCGTACCGATCTTCCAGCCGGTGACATGAAAGGTCTTGCCGAAGCTCGACACGACCAAGGCGCGTGCCGCCAGTTCGGGGTGGGCAGATGCACTGGCATGGTGTTCGCCGTCGTAGACCATGTGCTCGTAGACCTCGTCGGCGATCAGCAGCGCGTCGGTCGGGCGCAGGATTTCGGCCAGTTGGTCCAGGTCGGCCCGGCGCCAGATCGTTGCGCTCGGGTTGTGCGGGCTGTTGACCAGGATGGCCCGGGTGCGCGGGCCCAGGGCGGCCGCAATCGCGGCAAAGTCCGGCCGGAAGCTGCCGGCCTGAAGCGCCACCCGCACCACCGTGCCGCCGGCCAGTTCGATATTGGGCACATAGCTGTCGTAGTTGGGCTCGAGCACGATCACCTCGTCGCCCGGCGCCACGATCGCCAGGATCGCGGTCAGGATGGCCTGGGTAGCGCCGGCGGTGATGGTGATTTCGGTGGCGGGGTCATACCGGCGGCCGTACAGGGCCTCGATCTTGGCCGCGACGGCTTGGCGCAGCACGGCCAGGCCGGCCATCGGGGGGTACTGGTTGTGACCATCGCGCATGGCCTGGCTCACCTGGTCCAGCAGCGCCGGGTCGCCAGCGAAATCCGGGAAGCCCTGGCCCAGGTTGACGGCCCGGTGTTCGGCGGCCAGGGCCGACATCACTGTGAAGATGGTGGTGCCCACCCGGGGCAGTCGGCTGGGCGGTAGCGGTGTGCGAAAGGCGGTCATGGCGGTGGGTCCGGCGGGGTCAGAGGTCGTAGGTGGGGGGCTCGCTGCCGGGCTTCTCGGCCAGGGTGCGTTCGATCAGCGCGCGTGTCATGCGCTCGCTCAGCAGCTCGGCAAAGGCAAAGACAAAGTGCCTGAGGTAGGCCCCGCGTTTGAAGGCCACGCGCGAGGTGTTGGGGCCGAACAGGTGGCCGACCGGGCGCCAGGCCAGGTCGCCGCCCGGCGGTACGTCCCTGACCGCCATTTCGGCCACGATGCCCACCCCCATGCCCAGGCGAACATAGGTCTTGATGACGTCGGCGTCGATGGCCTCCAGCGCGATATTGGGCTTCAGGCGGGCCTTGTCGAAGGCCGCATCGATGCGTGATCGGCCGCTGAAACTGCTGTGGTAGGTGATCAGCGGCTCATGCGCCAGCTGCGCCAGCGTGGGCCGCTCGACCGAGGCCAGCGGATGGCGCGCCGGCACCACCAGCACATGCTGCCATTCATAGCAGGGCAGGGTGACCAGGCCCGGCGCGTCGGCCAGCCACTCGGTGGCCAGGCCGATCTCGGCCACGTCGTCCATCAGCATGCGCGCCACATCGGCCGGGGTGCCCTGGTGCAGCACCACCTGCACCTTCGGAAACCGCCGGCGCAGCTGCGCCACCGGCTCGGGCAGCACATACCGTGCCTGGGAGTGGGTGGTGGCGATCGACAGGGTGCCGGCATCCTGCTTGGAGTACTCGTCGCCGATGCGGCGCAGGTTGGCCAGCTCGCGCATGATGATCTCCACCGACTGCAGCACCAGCTGCCCGGGTTCGGTGACCCGGCGCAGGCGCTTGCCATGGCGGGCAAAGATGTCCACGCCCAGCTCTTCTTCAAGCTCGAGGATGGCCTTGCTGATGCCGGGTTGGGAGGTGTGCAGGGCCTTGGCGGTTTCGGTCAGGTTCAAGTTGCGGCGCACGGCCTCCTGCACGAAGCGGAACTGGTGCAGGTTCATCGCACCGGCACTTCGGCCTGCTGCTGCGCGGCCAAGGCGACATCGGCCATCGCCTGGATCACTGCAGGTGCCTGGCCGATGGCCGCCCGCAGCGCGAACCGCACCTGGGGATGCGCGGCCTGCAGCCGCGCCATCAGGGCCGGGATGTCCTTGCGCACATGGCCGCCGGCGCCGAGGAACAAGGGCACCACGTCGACTGCGGTGCAGCCCTGCCTGACCAGCGCTGTGCCGGCGCCGACCAGGTCGGGCGTCATGAACTCCAGAAAGGCCAATGCCACCCGGTCGGCGCCGCGTGCGGCCGCGCAATGCGCTGCCACCGCCCGGAAGGGCGCGGCCCACTGCGGGTCGCGCGCGCCGTGCGCAAACAGCAGCAGGCCGGGGCGGGCGCCTGCATCGGTGAGGGGCAGCTGGGTTGTCATCGGGGGCAGGGGACTCATCGGTTCATCGGTAGCGGACCAGCCAGGCAAAAGCGCCCATCGAGATCAGCAGGTACAGGCCGCTCGGCGCGGCGGCAGCCATCCAGGGTGTCCATTGGCGCAGCAAGCCTAGATGGCCGCTGGCATTGTTCAGCAGCACGAAGCTGATGCCCAGCATGATGCCGCCAAAGACCTTGTAGCTCACCCCGCCGGCGCGGGCATGCAGGTAGGCAAAGGGCAGGGCCAGCGCCACCATCACGATGCAGGCCAGGGGATAGAGCGCCTTTTTCCAGAACTGGATCTGGTAGGCCTGCACCGCCTGGTCTTGCGCGGTCAGGTGGCTGGTGTAGCGCCACAGGTCGAGGGTCGACATGGTCTGTACCGGCAGCAGCGCTGCGGCTACCACACCGGCGTCCAGCGTGCTCGCCCACGCCAGCTCGGGCAGTGTGGCCAGCGCCAGCCGCGCTGCACCGGCGGGCGCGCTGCCGCCGGTGTCGGCCGGCGTGGCCGGTGCGGGCCATTCTTCTCGGCGCACGTCCACCAGGCGCCAGGTGCCATCCTTCTGCACCTGGCCGCTGCGCGCGTCGATGCGGGTGCGCAGGCGCCCGGCGCTGTCGAACTCGAAGATGCGCACGCCGTTCAACAGCAAGCCGCCGGCGACGCTGCTGACATTGATGGAGATGCTGCGCTCCAGCGCCGCATCGCCGGATGGTGCGGTGCGCCGTTCTTTGAGCCAGGCGCCGCTGCCGCCAAATTGCAGGCCACCCCGGGCCGAGGCCTTGAGGGCCACGGCCTCGCGTTCTGCCACCGGCACCAGGTAGTCGCCCACGCCCAGGGTGATGGCGGCAAAGGCCAGGCCGGGCAGCGCCAGCAAGCCCAGGGCGCGCACCGGGCCCAGGCCGGCGGTACGCAGGATGGTGAATTCCGACGATTGCGCCAGCCTGGCCATCGCATAGATGGTGCCGATCAGCACCGCGATCGGAAATAGCTCGTAGAAGTGACCCGGCAAGGTCAGCAAGCCGTGCACCAGGGCATGGCCCAGGGTGTAGCCGTTGCGTCCGACGTTCTCCAGCTCGTCGACGAAGTCGATGAAATAGAACAAGCTCAGGAAGGCCAGCGCCACGAACACCACCGACCAGACGATGTCGCGGTAGAGCAGGCGCCGCACGGTCTTCATGCCGGCCTCCGTATGCCGGTGAAGCGGACCACGGTGCCATGGTCGCGCCACCAGATCAGCATCCAGGCGATCACGAAAGCACCGCCATGCAGCGCCAGCATCAACGGCAGCGCCGGGAATCGGCCGGCCGCCACCCAGGCCTGGCTCAGGTTGACGCCGTTGAAATAAGCCATGAAGGTCAGCAGGGCCAGCAGCAGGTTCCAGTTGCTGGCGCGCCGCGGCTGGGCTGCTGACAGGCCGATGCCCAACAACAGCAGGTTGGCAGCCGCCAGCAGCATGCCCAGGCGCCAGGTCAGCTCGGCCTGGTGGCGCGCCCCTGATTCACGCAGCAGGGCCCAGGTGCTCATGGTCTTGGGCGGGGCCTCCTGGGCGATTCGCGCGGCCGACTCACCGACCAGCACCTGGTAGGTCTCGAAGCTGGCCAGCGTGCGCTCACCGCTGATGGTGTTGGTCTCGTTGCGCTGGCCCTGGTTGAGCTGGAGCAAGCGCTCGTCGCCCTGGCTGAACAACTGACCACTGCGCGCAGAAACCACCGATTCGCTGCCGGGCTTGCGCGTCAGCACGAACACATGCTGGGCCTGCACACCCTCCTGGCTGGCCCGGTCGACGAAGAAGACCCGGTTGCCGTCACGCGAGGTCTGGAACACGCCCGGGGCCACCCGTGACAGATCGGTGCGCTGTTCGTAGCGGCTGCGCAGCTCGACGCTGCTGCGGTTGATCCAGGGCCAGACAAACAACAGCAGCGCGGCCGACACCCCCAGCACCGGCCAGGCCATGCCCAGCACCGGGCGCACGAAGCGGCCCAGCCCCAGGCCGCTGGCGAACCAGATGACCATCTCGCTGTCGCGGTACATCCGGCCCAGGGTGACCACCACCGAGACGAACAAGCTCAGCCCCAGCATCATCGGCAGGTAGCCCAGCGCGGTGTAGCCCAGCAGCAGCACCACATCCTCGGGCGCAACCTCGCCGCCTGCGGCCATGCCCAAGGTGCGGATCAGCATCATCGTGATGACGATGGTGAGTATCACCACCAGGGTGGCACCGAAGCTGCGGGCCAGTTCGCGACGAACGGTCGAATCGAATAACATCTTTGGCTCTCTCAAGTCGGGCTTGGGCTAAGCCTTCATCGACTTGTTCCCCCGTCACGGGCCGCTGCCGCTGGGCGCTGGTCCAGGGGCCCTCGCATCCGGGTCAGATTATGGACTTTCGTACTCAAGTGGTGGCCCCAGGTGCCACCAGCCGCCTGGCCGTCGATGGCCTGCTCTTGCTGCTGGTGGGCGACGCCCTGCCGCCGGGCCTCGACCAGCCACTGGCGCTGGCGCTGGCCGATGAGCTGGCCCAGGGCGACCTGGTGCTCAAGCCCGGCAAGACCGCCTACCTGCGCCGCGTCGACGATGTCAAGGCGCGTCGGGTGGCGGTGGCGGTGGCGGCCGATGCCAGCCCCCGGGCCTTGGGGTCGGCTGCGGCAGCGGGCATGGCCCTGTTCAAGGGCTTGCCGGTCAAGCACCTGGCGATCCAGGTGGCGGGCTGCGATCCGCTTGACACTGCCCAAGCCGAGGCGCTGGCGGCAGCGGCCTGCGATGCCACCTACCTCTACCGCAGCACCAAGCCCAGCGCGCCGGCGGCGCCCATGTTGGCCAAGGTCAGCCTGCTGCTGGGCAGCAAGGCCGAAGCCCTGGCGGCCGAGGCGGGCTTGACCGTGGCCGCAGCCATCGGCGAAGGCGTAGCACTGGCGCGCGAATTGGCCAACCGGCCCGGCAACCACTGCACCCCCACCCAATTGGCCAACGAGGCGCGCAAGATGTGCCGGGCCCAAGGCCTGCGCATCGAGGTGATGGACAAGAAGCGCATCGAGGCCCTGGGCATGGGCAGTTTTCTCGCCGTGGCCCAGGGATCGGCCGAGGCCCCGCGCTTCATCGTGATGCACTATCAGGGCGGCCCTAAGACGCGCAAGCCGCTGGTGCTGGTGGGCAAGGGCATCACCTTTGATTCGGGCGGCATCTCACTCAAGCCGGGCGGCGAGATGGACGAGATGAAGTTCGACATGTGCGGCGCGGCCAGCGTCGTGGGCACGATGCGGGCAGTGGCCCAGCTCAAGCCGGCGATCAATGTGATCGGCGTGATCGCGGCCTGCGAGAACATGCCCAGCGGCACCGCGCTCAAGCCGGGCGATGTGGTGACCAGCCTGTCGGGCCAGACCATCGAGGTGCTCAACACCGATGCCGAAGGCCGCCTGGTGTTGTGCGATGCCCTGACCTATGTCGAGCGCTTCAAGCCCGAAGCCGTGGTGGACATCGCCACCCTCACCGGCGCCTGCGTGGTGGCGCTGGGCGCCGTGCGCTCGGGGATGTTCTCGCCCGACGATGCCCTGGCGGGTGAACTGGCCGCTGCGGGCGAGGCCGCACTCGACGGCTGCTGGCGGATGCCGCTCGATGCCGACTACGCCGAGGGCTTGAAGAGCAACTTTGCCGATGTTGCCAACATCGCTGGACGCGCCGGTGGGGCGATCACCGCCGCCAGCTTTCTCAGCCGTTTCACCAAGGCCTACCGCTGGGCCCATCTGGACATCGCCGGCACCGCCTGGAAATCGGGCGCCGGCAAGGGCGCCACCGGCCGGCCGGTGGGCTTGCTGACGCATTGGCTGCTGGCCCGGTCGGTCTGAGAGACTGAGAGTTTTTCGATCATGCCCGCTCGCCACCCCAAAACGCACCCGCTCGTCGTTGCAAATGCTCGCCATAGCCCGGGCTATGGCTGCG
>JAYUQJ010000283.1:0-3751 GCA_043756825.1 Betaproteobacteria bacterium
TCAAGCAGATGTTCGACAAGTACAGCGCCGAAGCCGGCAAGAAGCAGTACCTGATCCCGTACTTCATCGCCGCCCACCCCGGCACGCGCGACGAGGACATGATGAACCTGGCGATCTGGCTGAAGCAGAACGGCTTCAAGGCCGACCAGGTGCAGACCTTCTACCCCAGCCCGATGGCCACGGCCACCGCCATGTACCACAGTGGCCGCAACCCGCTGAAGGGCCTGAGCCGTGACCCGGCCAAGCCCGGGCTGCTGGAAAAGGTGGACATCGTGCGCGGCGAAAATCGCCGCCGCCTGCACAAGGCCTTTCTCAAGTACCACGACGCCAAGAACTGGCCGCTGCTGCGCCAGGCGCTGGCCGCAATGGGCCGGGCCGACCTGATCGGCAATGGCAAGCGCCACCTGGTGCCCAGCTACCAGCCGGCCGGCACGGCGCCGATCGCGCCGGGCAAGCCCGCCGCGCCGCAACGCGGCACGCTGCTGACCCAGCACACCGGGCTGCCGCCGCGGGCCACCGGTGCCAGGCCGACCGCCGGCCCGGCGCGCGCGGGCGCCGTGCGCCGCAAGCCGGGTTGAACGCCGGCCCGGCCGTCAAGCCGCGCGTGGCAGGGTGAAGCTGAAGCAGGCGCCCTGGCCGGGGTTGGCCTCGGCCCAGACCTTGCCGCCGTGGCGTTCCACCGCGCGGCGCACGATGCTCAAGCCTATGCCGTGCCCGGCATAGCCGGTGCCATTCAGCCGGTGAATGCCACCGCATCGACGCCGGTGATCACCAGGGCCAGTACGAGCCCGGGCAGGGAGAACAGCGTGGCAGCCAGCCAGGCGTGGCCGGCGCCGGGATCGCGCCGCGCCGCACCCACGGCGGCCAGGCCCAGACCGATGTAGGCAATGGCGGTCAGGCCGTGCAAGGCGGCGCGCGGCACCCGGGCGCCGGTCAGGCCGGTCAGCAGGAGGCCTACCTGGCCGCCACGATGAGGATGTACCGCGACAAGCCCGACCCGGGCCGCGACACCGCGATGTCGGCGCCGCTGCACGGGCTGAGGGACGTTGACCTGGACCACCTGGCCCACTACCTGGCCCAGGCCGGGCGGCCCTGAGGGCGCAGCGGCAGCGCGCGCAGGTTCAGCGCGCTGCCGCTGCAGCCGCCCCCGCCGGCACGCCCCGCCGGTCCAGCAGCGCGGCGGCGCTGCTGCGCGACACGGCCACCGGCTCGACCACGCCGTGCAGCTGCACCGCCACCCGGCCGTCGTCGCGCTGCAGTTGGCGCACCGCGCGCAGGTTGATCACATGGCTGCGGTGCACCCGCATGAAGTGCTCGGGGTCGAGCCGGGTCTCGATGTCGCCGATGGCCAGGTTGCAGAACTGGTTGCCCTTGGCGGTGATCACCCGGGTGTAGTGGCCGTCGGAGCGGATGCACCGGATGTCGTCGGCATCGACGAAGACGATGCGGTTCTGCGCCACGGTGGGGATCTTCAGCAGCCGGCGCCGCGCGTCGCTGCGGCTGGGCTGGGTCTCGTCCTTGGCGGCCACCACGTCGGTGATGTCGTGGAACACCAGCACATAGCCGGTGGGTTGGGCCGTGGCGTCGCTCATGCGCGAGACCTTGAGCAGCAGCACCCGCTCGGGGATGCTGATTCATCGTCATCGGCGGCGGCGCGGCCACCGGGCATTGCGCCGCCTGGTCGAGCAGGAACTCGACCTTGGGCCGCGAGCGGTCGGGGTGGAAATCCAGCACTATCTGGTCGAAGGGCTGCTTCTCGTCCACCGGCAGCACGCGGCGGGCGAAATCGTTCATGCCGATCACATGGCGCTGCTTGTCAAGGTGCACGATGCCGGGCTCGAAGCGCTCCAGCAGGTAGAGCGGCGAGACCGCTGCGGCTCGGTTTCCATCAGGGGGATGCCTCCAGGGTGCCTGCGGGGCCAGGGTTGCCGGCCGGCAGCGCACCGCAGGATCGAAGTACGCATGGCGCGGCGCCGGCAGTGTGGGAACCCGAATCCCTGCGTCGTTGCCGTGCACACACAGCCTCTCTAACGGCCGCTTGAACGGCCGCTTCTATGGCCACCAACATCGGCTACGCTGGGCGGGCGTCCTCCACCTGCCCTACCTGCCGCCATGCCGACCAAAGCCCCCGAGACACTGCGCAGCGCGCGCTGGTTTGCCGCCGACGACTTCCGCTCCTTTGGCCACCGCTCGCGAGTGATGCAGATGGGCTACTCGGCGGCCGACTATGCCGGCAAGCCGGTGATCGCCATCGTCAACACCTGGAGCGACGCCAACCAGTGCCACAGCCACTTCAAGCAGCGGGTGGACGATGTCAAGCGCGGCGTGCTGCAGGCCGGCGGCTGGCCGCTGGAGCTGCCGGCCATCAGCCTGAGCGAGAGCCTGGTCAAACCCACCACCATGCTGTACCGCAACTTCCTGGCGATGGAGACCGAAGAGCTGCTGCGCAGCCACCCGGTGGACGGCGCGGTGCTGATGGGCGGCTGCGACAAGACGACGCCCGGCCTGACCATGGGTGCACTGAGCATGGGCCTGCCCTTCATCTACCTGCCGGCCGGGCCAATGCTGCGTGGCAACTGGCGTGGCCAGGTGCTGGGCTCGGGCTCGGATGCCTTCAAGTACTGGGATGAACGCCGGGCCGGGCGACTGAGCGACCAGGCCTGGCAAGAGATGGAAGCCGGCATCGCCCGCAGCCACGGCACCTGCATGACCATGGGCACGGCCGCCACGATGACGGGCATCGCCGAGGCGCTGGGCTTCACCTTGCCGGGCGCGTCCAGCATCCCCGCGGCCGATGCCAACCACATCCGCATGTCGGCCGAGTGTGGCCGCCGCATCGTCGACATGGTGTGGGACGACCTGACGCCGGCCCGGATGCTGAGCCGCGGCCACTTCGACAACGCCATCGCCTGCGCGATGGCGATGGGCTGCAGCACCAACGCCATCATCCATTTGATTGCGATGAGCCGCCGCGCCGGCCACCCGGTGACGCTGGACGACTTCGACGCCGCCAGCCGCCAAGTGCCGGTGATTGCCAACATCCGGCCCAGCGGCGATGCCTACCTGATGGAAGACTTCTTCTACGCCGGTGGTCTGCCGGCGCTGCTGCAGCGCATCCGCGGCCACTTGCAGACCGACGCGCTGACCGTCAACGGCCAGACCATCGGCGACAACATCGCCGGTGCCGAGGTCTACCACGACGACGTGATCCGCCCGCTCGACAACCCGATCTACGCCGAAGGTGCACTGGCGGTGCTGCGCGGCAACCTCGCGCCCGACGGCGTCTGCATCAAGCCCAGCGCCTGTGCGCCGCACTTGCTGCAGCACAGCGGCCGCGCGCTGGTCTTCGACGACTACCCGGCGCTGAAGCGGGCGGTCGACGACCCCGACCTGGACGTCACCGGAAACGACATCCTGGTGCTGCGCTACGCCGGCCCCAAGGGTGCGGGCATGCCCGAGTGGGGCATGTTGCCGATCCCCACCAAGCTGCTGAAGGCGGGCGTCAAAGACATGCTGCGCCTGAGTGATGCCCGCATGAGCGGCACCAGCTACGGCGGCTGTCTGCTGCACTGCGCGCCCGAGGCGGCCATCGGCGGGCCGCTGGCGCTGGTGAAGACCGGCGACCGCATCTCCGTGGACGTGCCTGCCCGCAGCATCCACCTGGAGGTCAGCGACGACGAGTTGGCCGCTCGTCGAGCCGCCTGGGTCGCACCTGCGCCGCGTTATGAACGCGGCTACGGCTGGCTGTTCG